>CAYSMT010000017.1:0-14249 GCA_964432135.1 uncultured Acidobacteriota bacterium | reverse complement strand
GAGTTTCTCTCACAACTTGCTCGTCATCATCAGGTGATTTGCATTACACATCTGCCACAGGTCGCCTCGCGGGCGGAGCGGCACATCACCGTGACGAAGAAAGTGCGCTCGGGCAGGACGGTCGCGGTTGTCAAGACTCTCGAGGATGATGACGATCGCGTCGAGGAGATTGCTCGGATGCTTGGCGGGCAGCGCGTGAGCGACTTGGCGTTTCGCCATGCTGAAGAGATGGTTCGCGCGGCTGAGCAAGGAGATGGCGCCTGATGAACGACTGTGTTATCCACGCGATCTACCCCGGTTCCTTCGATCCAGTGACTCTCGGGCACCTCGATATCGTGCGCCGCGCGCTGGGGGTGTTCGGGCAGCTTACGGTTGCGATCCTGGAAAACAGCGAAAAAGAGGGCTTGTTCAGCTTCGCCGAGCGGCGGGAGATTTTCCGCGAGGCGATCGCCGACGCCGGCCTCGAGGGGGTCGACGTCGTCCAATTCAGCGGGCTGCTCACGGAGTTCGCGGAGCGGATCGGAGCGCGGACCGTGGTGCGGGGGCTGCGTGCTGTGAGTGACTTTGAATACGAGCTGCAGATGGCTCAGATGAATCGCCGATTGAGCCCCCATCTGGAGACGGTTTTCATGACGCCTAGCGAGGAGCTCTCTTTCATTTCTTCGGGTCTCGTGCGCGAGATCGCTCGCTTTGGTGGTGACATTTCGGGGCTCGTTCCGCGGAGTGCGGCGGAACGGCTCGCGGCACGCTTTCGTGACGGGGCGGGTGGCGCGGCTGACGACAGGAGGGGCAAGCGATGACACGCCGGAGAGCGACGCGCCTTGGCCTCGTGGCCACTTCGCAGACCCTCGCCGTCAAAGCGGAAGCCGATCGCCTGCGCGCGGAGGGTGTGGACGTCATCGACTTCGGCCCCGGCGAGCCGGACATGCCGAGTCCGGCAGCGGTGAATCGGGCAGGAATCGCTGCGATCGAGAGCGAGTTTACGCACTATACGGCCGCCGCAGGAATCCCGGAGCTGCGCAGGGCCCTTGCGCGGCACTATGCCGGGCTCTGCGGTCGAGACATCGAAGCCGCGGAGGTTCTGGTTGGCGTTGGTGGCAAATCGGTGCTTTTCGCCGCGATGATGGCGCTCATCAATCCGGGTGATGACGTCGTGATCTTCTCACCCTACTGGGTTTCTTTTCCCGAGCAGGTTCGTCTTGCGGGAGGACACCCGCTCATCGTTCCGCTCGATCCGGCCGATGGGTTCACGCTGCGCGCCGATGCGCTCGCCGCGGCGCTGACACCCGCCACACGGGCCGTTATCGTCAACTCGCCGGGTAATCCGAGCGGCGGCATTCTCCCGCCGGAGGAGGCGCGCCGGTTGGCTGAACTCGTCGTTGAGCATGACCTTTGGTTGATCTCGGACGAGACCTACGAGAGTTTCCTCTACGATCCGGACGATGCCTTCAGCATGCTTTCGTTGCGCGACCTGCTCGGCGAACGCTTGATCTTTGTTTCGGCGTTCTCGAAGAGTTGGGCGATGACCGGCTGGCGTGTCGGCTACGCGATCGCCGAGCCGGCTGTGATCAAGTCGTTGCTGACGATTCAAAGCCACGACACGACTCACACCTGCTCCATCTCTCAGCGGGCGGCGCTCGCAGCGCTCGAGGGTGCCGCCGATGCGCCGGCACAAACGCTCATGCTCTATCGTGCGCGGCGCGAACTCCTGATCGAGGGGTTGCGCGAGATTCCCGGCGTCGTCTGCCCCCTTCCTCGCGGTGCCTTCTATGCTTTTCCCGATGTTCGTGCTCTGGCGAACGCGAAGGGTCTCGCGAGCTCGGCGGAGCTTTCCCGCGCCCTGATTTCCGAGGTCGCCGTGGCCACGGTACCTGGGGAGGCCTTCGGCACGCCCGGGCATATCCGTCTTTCCTATGCGACTTCCGAGGAGAACATCCGGGAAGGTCTGTCCCGCCTGCGCCGCTTCGCTCGTTGAGCGGGACAGGGGGCGGAGCAGGGGATCGTTTCTGGGATACAATCAGGGCAAGATGATCCGCACATGTCTCGCGCTTCTGGTCACTGGACTCGCCGTGTTCGTCGTGCCGGCGGAGGAGCCCGGTGCTTCTCCTCCTCTTGTCCGTGTGCTGCATTTCGACGGCATGATTCATCCCGCTTCGGCTCGCGCGTTCACGCGGGCGCTCAGAGAAGCGGAAGCGCGTCACGCTGAGCTCCTGCTCGTCGAGCTGAACACGCCCGGGGGCTTCGTTACGTCGACGAGAGATATCGCCGCGGCCATCTTGGCTTCGAAGCTTCCGGTGTGCGTCTACGTTACGCCGCGGGCGGCGCAGGCGGCTTCCGGCGGTTTTTTCGTTCTTCTCGCGGCGGACGTCGCTGCCATGGCGCCGGTGACGACGACCGGCGCGGCTCATCCGATCACGGGCAGCGGTCACGACACAGAGGAAGACATCGGTCTAAAGAAAGCTTCGGAGGACCTCTCAGCGCTCGTCCGCTCGGCGGCTCGCATGCGGGGAAGACCCCAGGAGCTGGCGGAGGCTGCCGTTCGCGATGCGAAGGCCTGGAACGCCGAGGAGGCTCTCGAACTCGGGCTGAT
Organism: uncultured Acidobacteriota bacterium; assembly: GCA_964432135.1. GTDB lineage: Bacteria > Acidobacteriota > Polarisedimenticolia > J045 > J045 > JANTFM01. The sequence goes on along the minus strand of CAYSMT010000017.1, from coordinate 11,659 downwards.
CGATCACATCGCGGCGAATCGCGATGAGCTGCTCGCCTGGTTGGATGGCCGTGAGATCAAGCGGCCGGATGGCTCCGTGATCGTGCTCGACCTGGCTGGTGCTCGGATTGAAGAGCATCACTACGAGTGGAAGGAAGAGTTCGCTAAGATCCTGCTTCAGCCCTGGGTCATGGGAATGCTGCTGACGATCGGGATGCTCGGGATATACATCGAGTTCCAGCATCCGGGGCTGATCCTGCCCGGAATTGCTGGAGTGCTTTGCTTGCTCATCTTCGCTTGGGGTAGCCAGGTCTTGCCAGTGAGTTTTCTCGGTGTGGCGCTGATCGCGCTGGCGATGGTGCTGTTTATCCTCGAGATTAAGGTCGCCTCCTTCGGCATGCTGACCCTCGGAGGTGTGGCCTGCCTTGGTGCCGGGCTCTGGATCCTCTTTCCTCGCGATATCCCTGGCTTGGAGATTTCGTGGATGTCCATGTTGCCACCGCTGATTCTTGCCGGATTTGTCGTCGGTTTTGTGAGCTACTTGGTTGCCAAGGCTCAGCGGCAAAGAGTGACAACGGGGCGCGAGGGCATGCCGGGCTTGGTGGGTGAAGTGACGCGTGCGCTCGACCCTATGGGTACGATCTTCGTTCACGGTGAGTACTGGAGCGCTCTGGCCGAGGGTCCGATCGAGACAGGTGCGCGCGTGCGGGTCATAAGGGTCGACGGCTTGTCGCTCTTCGTCGAGCGTGCCGCTGACAACGAGGGACATGCTGGTGAGCTGTCTGCTCGAGAAGGAGAACTGTCGTGATGGGAACGCCACTGCTGATCTTTGGTATCGCCGTCATCATCATCCTCCTACCCATGTCGGTCAAGGTGTTGCCGCAGTACGAACGCGGGGTCGTCTTTCGTCTCGGAAGGCTCCAAGACAAGGACTACGGCCCGGGGATCTTTCTTCTGGTTCCTTTCGCGGACAAGATGGTGAGGGTCTCGTTGCGTACGATCGTGCATGACGTGCCACCGCAGGACGTCATCACCCGGGACAATGTTTCGGTCAAGGTCAACGCCGTCGTCTACTTCCGCGTGTTCGAACCGCAAAAGGCCATCGTTGAGGTCGAAAACTTCCACTACGCGACAAGCCAGCTCGCACAGACGACCTTGCGCGCCGTTCTCGGCGGTGTCGATCTCGATCAGCTCCTGAGCGAACGCGAGCAGCTCGGACACAAAATGCAGGAGATCCTCGACCGGCAAACGGATCCTTGGGGCATCAAGATCTCGGCCGTCGAGCTCAAGCACGTCGATCTCCCGGAGGAGATGCGGCGGGCGATGGCTCGGCAGGCCGAGGCGGAGCGCGAGAAGCGCGCGAAGATCATCCATGCCCAGGGAGAGCTCAAGTCGGCTGCCGGTCTCTTGGAAGCCGCCCAAACCCTGGCGGAAAATCCATTGACGATCCAGCTGCGCTACTTGCAGACCCTTGGGGATATCGCCGCAGAGCAAAACTCGACGATTGTCTTCCCCGTGCCTGTCGATCTCCTCGGCAAGCTCTTCGGGCGCAACGGATCCTCGTGAGCGAGGCGTTGACCGGTCGTGACGGGGCGTTGGTCGAGCTTGCGCTCGACGTGACGCGCCAGCTCGTCACGCCGCGCTGTCTCGAGATTCTCTGTCGGGGTGCGCTCAGGCTCTTCGGCAGCGCCTGGGCTTTCGCCTATTTAGCGAGCGACGATGGCCACGATCTGGCTTGCCGTGCCGCCGCGGGAGAGGAGGGCATCGAAGTCTTCCGAGAGGCCCTCGAACTACTCGACGAGGGGCTCGTGCGCCACTTGGTTCCGGAAAACCCCGTGCGCATCGAAGGTATCACAGCGCTGATCGGTGGCCACGAAGTGGAGCCCGAGGGGCCGGAGCTCCCGGCCACCGGCGAGGCGTTGCTCGTGCCAACCTATTCATCGGCGGGTCGGGTGGGATTGCTCATGCTCGTGCAGGCCGTCGGCTTGCGCTTCCCTCCGGGTGTCGAGGGACGTGCGGCACGGCTGGCCCAGGAACTTGTGCCCGCCATGGATAACCTACGCACCGTGGGTTCTTTGCGCGATCTGGTCATCCGCGACGACACGGCGGACTGCTTCAACCGTCGCTATCTCGACCAGATCCTCGAAGATGAGACGGAACGCTCACGTCGTTTTGGCGGTCGCTTTGCCTTGATCTTCCTCGATATGGATAACCTGAAAGAAGTCAACACACATCACGGACACGCTGCGGGTTCGCGGGTGCTCTACGAGGCTTCCGTGCGGGTCTCGCGGAGCGTGAGGAGCATAGATCGCATCTTCCGTTATGGTGGGGACGAGTTCGTCGTGTTGCTTCCAAGCACGGGACTCGAGGGTGCTCGCGAGGTCGCCGAGAGGATCCGCCGGGATCTCGCATCGCTCCCTTATGAGCTCCCCTCAGGAGCTCGTGTGCAGCTCAGCGCATCGAGTGGTGTGGCGGCTTGGCCAGAGCATGGGCCGAGCGGGCGGCGAGTCATCGAGCAGGCTGACGCCGCCATGCGCTCTGTTAAGTCTGTGGGCAAGAACGCCGTTGCTGTGGCCCCCCTGGGCGAAAGGTCTGAGGAGACGGAACGAGATGACGCGTAGACGATCGGTGCTGGGAGGTGAACGCGTCGTCGAGCTCGAGTTCGACCTGCTGCGCCTGGTTTTTTTCTTCGCCGCTTTCGCGGCCCTCGTCGCTGGAGCCTTCTTCGCGGGGCGCTGGAGCACAGGAGGCCAGGCCGTCGCGGCGGCACCTGCTCGCGCCACCCACAGCGAGGCCAGCGAGGGGAGTTTTGCGCCGGGAAGTGGATCGCTCTTCGATGAGGCGGGGGGGGCGACACCCCGGGAGCTCGGCCGGCAAATCACGGAGGAGATCTCTCTTGGAGGGGGTTTCGAGATCGACCTCGGTACGGTTCGATCTCGTGCGCAGGCGGAGCGCATTCGAGCGCTCGCTGAAAAGGAGGGGGTTCGGGCGCTGATTGTCGGAGCGGGGCGTGGCGTGTATCGCGTTGCTGGAGGGCCTTTCACGCGTCGCGCCGAAGCGGAGCAGGCGGCGAGAACGCTCGCGAAGGTCCTCGGGCGGAATGTCCCTGTTTCTGGCGACGGTCATTGAGTCAAGCTCGCAGTCCCGGGGGCCTCGGACGCCCCGTCTTCGTCGCCCTCTCCGGCGTGGGATTGGCGCTGTCCTTCCCCGATCCAGGTTGGAGTTTGCTCCTCGTTCCATCGCTGGCTGTGTTCTTCGCTATGGCGCTGAGCGCCCGCAGCTTGCACCGCGCCTTTTGGGAAGGTTGCTTCGCCGGTCTCATCTTTTTTTCGCTATTGCTGCGATGGCTGGCCGCGGCGATCATTGATTTCAGTGCGCTCTCGCCGATCTGGGCTCTTGCCGCGGTGGTGTCCTCCGCGGCGAGCTTCGCACCGGGTTGGGGCATCGTCGCTTGGGGGGGAGCGCGGCTCGCGCGCCGTTGGGGGCCGACGGTGGGGTTGCTGGCGTTGGCCACCCTCTGGTGCGGGTACGGACTTGTGCGCGTGTTTATCCCTTTCCCTTTTCCGTGGGGTGTCCTCAGTGCTGCGCTGGCCTTCAATGACGAGAGCCTGGGTGTTGCCCGCCTTCTCGGCGCGTTTGGTCTGTCCTGGTTGACGGCGCTTTGTGCCGCGAGCCTCGTCGGGATTTGGCGCGCTTCGCCGCGGGTCTTCGTCACGCTTTTCACCACATGTTGGCTGCTGATCGCCTTCTCCGGCGTCGTGATGCCCGCGGGCGCCACGAAGCGGACGGCCCGGGTCGCCGTCGTTCAGGGCGCGCTCTCGCGCGCTACGAGCGATGCGGCTCGGCTTGATACCTACATCGAGCTAACGCGTCAGGCGGCGAAGGAGGGAGCGCATCTGATCGTGTGGCCGGAATCGGCCGTTCGTTACCGCATCGATGGGCATCCCCGCTATCGAATGCGTCTCGAGAATCTGGCCGCAGGTCTCCGGGCGGATCTGTTGCTCGAGAGCATCACCACAGCGCCCTTGGGAGGGGTCTACAACAGCGCCGTGCTGGTCCGGGCAAGTGGGGGCGTCACGACGGTTGCGCCCAAACAACACCTCGTCCCCTTCGGCGAGTATCTCCCAGGACGCTGGTTTCTCAGGGATCTGCCGGCTCTGGCCGCGTCTTCCGGGGATTTCAAGTGGGGCAAGCGGCTGCGCCTCCACCCTTCTCGCGTGGGGAAGATCGGCAGCCTCGTCTGCTATGAGGCCGTCTTCGCCGATCAGGTGCGTACCTTGGCGCGCGCCGGCGCCGAACTCCTCGCCAATCCCACTAACGACAGTTGGTTTGGGTGGACCTGTGGGCCCAAACAGCATCTCGCCCACGGCCTGCTTCGCAGTGCGGAAACGGGTCTGCCCCTGCTGCGTGCCGCCAATACGGGTATTTCGGCCATCGTCGGAGGCGATGGGCGATTGCTTCAGAGTCTGGGGCTCGGCCGGCGAGGCCTTCTCGTCGCAGATCTTGCCCTTGATCGTAAGCCGCCTCCGGGGCTGCGCATCGGAGGGGCACTCGCAACGGCCTGTGCTATTCTCGCGCTCGCTCTGTTCGTGGCCGCCTGCCTTCCGCAGGGAGCATCTTCAAGGGGTGGCGATGGCGCGACGGCGTCACTGAAAGCGAGGCGACAGGAGATCGGCAGGACGATGAAGGAAGAACTGATCGGCCGCTGGCAGGAGCTCGAGAAGAGGATGGATGCTCTCAGGGGGTATCTTTGACGTCTCTGGGCTCGAAGACGAACTCGCCGAGATAGATCAGGCCCTTTCCGCAGAAGATGTCTGGTCCGACCAGAATAAGGCTGCCGAGCTCAACCGTCGACGAGCCGAGCTCTGCACGCGCAGGGAACGCGCTCAGGGATTCGTGACCCTGGTCGACGATGCGCACACGCTTCTCGAGCTTTCCGAAGAGGGCGAGGGCGTCGACGAAGAGTTCGCCGCAGTGCTCGCATCTTTCGAAGAAACCGTCTCGCAGCTCGAGGTCTCTGCGATGCTCTCGGGCAGCAATGACCATCGCAACGCCTACCTCGAGATCCATCCCGGAGCTGGTGGTGTCGATGCCCAGGACTGGGCCGAGATGTTGCTGCGGATGTACCAGCGCTGGGGAGAGCGCAGCGGCTTCAAGGTCGAGCTGATGGAGTACCAGTCGGGAGATGAAGCGGGCATCAAGAGCGCGACCTTGCACTTGGTCGGTCCGGCCGCGTATGGGTGGGCTCGCTCTGAGCGGGGTGTGCACCGTCTGGTTAGGATCAGCCCCTTTGATGCTCAGAAGCGGCGGCACACGGCTTTCGCCTCTGTTGACGTGACCGCCGAGGTCGATGAAGGCATCGAGATCGTGATCGAGGACAAGGATCTTCGGATCGATACCTATCGCTCTTCGGGAGCGGGTGGGCAGCACGTCAATGTCACGGATTCAGCGGTGCGGATCACGCACCTTCCCACCGGGATCGTCGTCGCCTGCCAGGATGAGCGCAGTCAGCACCGCAACAAGGACAAGGCTATGCGCGTGCTGCGTTCGCGGCTGTATGAGCGGGAGTTGCGCGAGCGCGAGGAAAGACAGCGCGAGAGCGCGGGCGAAAAGAAGGAGATCGGTTTCGGTAGTCAGATCCGCTCCTACGTTCTCGCCCCTTACCGGATGGTCAAGGATTTGCGTACGGGGCTCGAGCGTGGCGATGTCGACCGTGTGCTCGATGGTGACCTCACCTCCTTCATGAAGGCCTGGCTGCTCCTGCCCCGCGACGACTGATCGGCAAGGGCTTCATTTCGGGGCCTTGTCCCGGGAGGTCGCGGGAACGGGGAGGCTTGCCCAAGGGCCCTCTGGCACCTATTAGTTTCTCTGAGGGACCATCCGCCGCGAGGCGGTGGCGGAGGACGCGTGAGCAGAGAGCCTGAGATCGAGATCCTGGAGATCGTCGGCTTGGATGAGGCCGATGCTTCGACCGAAGCCGGGCCGGAGTCTCCGCAGCCTGATCGCTTCTTAGAACATGTCCACCTGCGACGTGCGGGGCACCGTGATGGTGTGCGCGCCGTCCTGCGCGAGCTTTTGCCCGCGCTGGACGACCTCGAGCAATGTGTCCGGCAGCAGCCCGATGCGCAGACCCTCGATCAGGGAGTGCGCTTGGCGCTGAGGGCTTTGCTGAACGCTTTTCGGCACTACGAGCTCGAGCGCATCGAAGGCGACGGGATGCCCTTCGATCCGCGCTATCATGAGGCGAGCGTCGTGACCGAGACGGATCGGGTTCCACCGGGCACGGTGCTCGAGACGCTGCGTGCGGGTTACCTGCTCGCTGGTGATCTGGTGCGACCTGCGATGGTGCGCGTATCCAAAGAGATGACGACAGCATGAGTCGACCCCTCGTCGACGTGATCAGGACCACGACCGTGGAGGCGATCGCCCGGCTGGTCCAGGGGAGTTTGCGATGAGTCGGATCGTTGGAATCGACCTGGGAACTACGAACTCGGTCGTCTCCATCATGGAAGGGGACAGCGCGGCCGTCATCCCGGCGCGGGAGGGAAGCCACACGGTGCCCTCGATGGTGGCCTTCTCACGGCGCGGTGAACGTCTCGTTGGCCCTTTGGCAAAACGCCAGGCGGCGACGAATCCAGATGGGACGGTTTACGCGATCAAGCGATTGATCGGGCGCAAGCGGGACGATCCGAATGTCGAGACCGCCGCACGGCATTGCTCCTACAAGATCGTTGCTGCAGGTAACGGCGATGCTCATGTGCAGGTTGGCGACCGGGTCATGTCGCCTCAGGAGATCTCGGCGGCGGTCCTGTCCTACCTTAAGGAGACTGCAGAAGAGTATGTTGGCGAGCCGATTCAAGATGCCGTCATCACGGTGCCGGCCTACTTCGATGATTCCCAGCGCCAGGCGACGCGAGATGCGGGCAAGATCGCCGGGCTGAATGTGTTGCGTATTCTCAACGAGCCGACCGCGGCGAGCCTTTCTTACGGCGTGTTGGGAGAGGAGATCTCGGGGCAAGTCATCGCCGTCTACGACCTCGGCGGCGGCACCTTCGACATCTCGATCCTCCGGCTTTCGGAGGGGGTTTTCGAGGTTCTTGCGACCGCGGGGGACACCTTCCTCGGGGGCGAGGACTTCGATCGGCGGATCATCGAGTGGCTCGCAGCAGAGCTCGAGCAGGAGGCGGGGGTGAATCCCCTTGACGATCGCCTCGCGTTGCAACGTCTCAAGGAGGCTGCTGAGAAAGCCAAGTGCGAGCTTTCCCGCGAAGAAGCGACGGAGATCCAGCTTCCCTTCCTGGCCACGACGGAGAAGGGCCCTGCGCACCTCAGCCGAACACTGACGCGCGAGAAGCTCGAGGAACTTGTGATGGACCTCGTCGAGCAAACGCGAGGCCCCTGCGAGGAGGCGCTCGAGATGGCCGGGCTCAGCTCGGCGGATATCGATGATGTGCTCTTGGTCGGTGGCCAGACGCGGACGCCGCTCGTGCAGCGTATGGTCGAAAAGATTTTCGGTCGCGAGGCCAATCGCGGCGTCAACCCCGACGAGGTTGTCGCCAAGGGGGCCGCGATCCAGGCCGGGATCCTCCGCGGAGACGTCAAAGAGATCGTGCTGCTGGATGTCACGCCGCTCTCCCTCGGGGTCGAGATTCGCGGCGGTGGTTTCGTGAAGATGATCGAGCGTGGGGCCACCGTGCCCTGCCGGCGGACGCGCATCTTCACGACCACGGCGGACAATCAGAGCAAGGTCGAGGTCCATGTACTTCAGGGTGAGCGTGAGCTGGCTACGGCGAATAAGAGCCTTGCCAAGTTCGAGCTGGTGGGAATCCCGCCGGCGCCCCGCGGGACCCCGCAGATCGAGGTGGCCTTCGATATCGACTCGAACGGCATCGCCTCTGTTTCCGCGAAGGATCTCTCGACGGGGCTTGAGCAGCAAATCGTCGTGACACCGACATCCGGCTTGACGCCCGACGAGATCGAGGACGCCATCGAGCAGGCCGAGCTTTATCGCGAGGATGACCGCAATCGCGTCGCCGCGAAGCGTGCCCGCAGCAAGCTCGAGGGGCTGCTTGAGACGAATCAGAAGACCTTTAAGGAGTTCCACAGCGTGCTCGCCGAGGAGCAGATCGAGAAGATCGAAGGGATCTTCCTCGCCTGCCAGAAGGCGATCAAGGACGAGGACTCCGAAGCGATCGCCGAGGCTCAAGAGCAGCTTTCGAAGGCGTCGCGGATCCTCACCGAAGCCGCGCTCTTCGACCCGGCCTGACGCCTGCCTCATGGCGGTCCGCCCTCCAGGCGGCGCTGCCAGCAGGGCTTCCCCGGACACTGGCTCCGTCGTCGCCGCATCGGATCGGTCGCGAAAGCTGGATCTTTGCGAGAAGCGAAGGTAGCCTGTCGCGATGATCAACCAGCATCCCCGCGCGGGAGTGAGCGAGCGGCCGATCCGTGAATGACCATGACTACTACGCGATTTTGGGTGTTTCTCGCGACGCGTCGGCGAGCGAGATCAAGTCTGCCTACCGCAAGCTCGCACTGAAGTACCATCCCGATCGCAACCCCGGCGATGGTGCGGCGGAGGAGGCTTTCAAGCGGGCTGCCGAGGCCTACAGCGTTCTGGGTGACGAGGAGAAACGGCGTCGCTTCGACCAGTTTGGTGCGGCGGGAGTGGGTGGTGGCGCCCAAGGGTTTGACCCCTCGATGTTCCAGGACATCTTCTCCTCAATGGGCTTCGGCGGTGGCATCGAAGACCTTTTCTCCCAGATGTTTGGGGGAGGGGCCTCTCGGGGTCGGCAGCACTCCGCGGGGCGACGCGGTTCGGATCTGCGCTACCAGCTCGAGATCGACTTCCTCGAGGCCGCGACGGGAACCGAGGTCAAGCTCAAGATTCCCCGGACGGAGACCTGCCCCGCCTGTGCCGGCGATGGGGCGGCACCTGGAGGGAAGACCACCTGCGAGACCTGCCACGGGGGAGGACGCGTCGCCTATCGCCACGGCTTCGTCCAGATCGCGCGCACCTGCCCGCAGTGTGCCGGGAGCGGTCAGGAGATCGTGAAGCCTTGTCCCGACTGCCGAGGTGTGGGGCGAATCGAGACCGAGCGTACAGTCAAAGTGCGCGTGCCGGCGGGTATCGACGACGGCATGCGCTTGCGAGTCGAAGGTGAGGGAGACGGTGGCAGCGGAAGCGGCGGAGCGGGTGATCTCTATGTGGATATCGCGGTCCGACCGCACGAGCACTTCGTACGCGATGGAGCGGATCTTCACTCTGAGCTGGTTCTGGGTTTCCCGGATCTCGTGCTCGGGGGCCGCTTCGAGGTTGAAACCCTGCATGGGGAGCGGGAGGTCGAGATTCCTGCGAGGACTCACCCGGGGGCGGTGATTCGCCTTCAGGGCGAGGGTGTCCCAAAGGTTGGCCGGCGCGGGCGGGGTGACCATCTCGTGCATGTCGTGGCTCGTCCTCCGCGAAGCCCATCGGCTCAAGAGACGCGGCTGTGGGAGGAGCTACGGGATGTCCAGTGGGCGGGAGGAGGTCCTGGTGAGCATCTCGCCGCCCCGGATGGCGAGCGCGGTTTCTTCGACAAGCTGCGGGATTTTCTCCATGGCTAGTGCTCCGCACGGAGACTGGCGATGATCGAAGAAGCTGATGAGGATCTTCCGGTGGGGCTGGGGGGACCTCTGACATGAGTTCTGCAGACGAGCCCACTCGTTGGCCGGGACGTTGGTTTCGCATCGATCTGAGCGGGCCTGTCGAGGCGGAAGAGCAGGTCTTGGCGCTGCTCGATCGGGCGGGGTGTCGTGGCGCGATGCAGACGCCGGCCGGCCCGAAGCGCTTGCGCATCACGGCATGGTTCGACGAAAAAGAGGCCGCAAGCTCCGCACGCGAGGAAGTGCTGGCGGTCGAACAGGTTCGTGCGGCAGATGAGGGCGTCGTCGAGGAGCGCGACGAAGGATGGCTAGAGGCCTCGCTCGCGCGCCGCGCGCCGCTCGAGGTGGGGGGCTTCCTTATTGTCACCTCGGCATCAGAGATGGACGCCTTCTCATCGTGCCGGAAGGTGATCGAGCTTCCGCTCGGTCGTGCCTTCGGGACGGGAGAGCACGAGACGACGCGGCTGTGTCTGGAGCTACTCGACCGCAGCCCGCGTCGATCTGAGCGCGTGCTGGACCTTGGCAGCGGTTCGGGCATCCTGGCGATCGCTGCGGCCATGCGCGGTGCTCGCGAGGTACTCGCTCTCGACAACGATGCGGCCGTCATCGATGTCGCGCGAGATAACATCGCGCTCAACAACCAGAGCCAGGTCGTGCGTGTCACACTTGGCTCATGGACAGAACTCGATCCGAAGGAGAGCTTTGATCTCGTGCTGGCCAACATTCATCGCAGCGCGCTCGTGCGCGCGGCGCCGGTGCTCTCTCGGGCGATCCGGGCCGACGGTGCGGCCATTGTCTCGGGCTTTTCTGAAGGGGACGCCGCGCAGGTCGTGGCCGCCTGGTCGCGACAGGGCTTCGGGCAGAGTGAGATCATTGTCTCGGGGGATTGGGCGGCGTTGAGACTTTCGCGCGAAAAGGAGTGAGCGCATGAAGCTTCGCATCGCCATGATGGGGCTCGCTGCAGGCTTCCTCGTTGTGGGGCTTTCCTGTCGTGCTGGCGGTGACCACGCCGGGGCCATGGCCGCCGCACGGGCCGCCATTGCTGCGGGAGATCCGGAAGCCGCCGTCGTGCGCCTTGAGGCCCTCGAAGGCAAGGAGTTCTCGGAGTGGGCGCTGCTCGCCGAAGCTTGCGCGGCGTTGCCCTGCGAGGGTGAACGCATCACGAACGCCTTCGCGAAAGCGGCACAGAGCGAGGATCCTCGCAACGTACTCCTCGCGGCGCGCGCCGCGAGCGGAGCGGATCGTGTTGCGGTGGCGCTTTCATGGCTTGATGAAGGAAGTCGCCGGACACCCTCTTTTGCCGAGTATGCGATCGAGGCTTCCAAGCTGCTCGCGCGGATGGGAGATGCCGAAGCGGCCGTTGAACGCTTACGTCCTTTCGTCAGTGCCGATCCCCGAATTCTGAACCTGATCGGGTTTTCCGAGCTGCTCGCTGGACATCTCGAGGAGAGCCGCGCCTATCTCGAGCGTTCGATTGCCGAGGCGAGGAAGTTCGGCCGGGACTTCGCTCCGGCCCGCTACCACCTCGGGAGGTACTACCTCGGCAAAGGGGAGCTGGAGCGAGCCCTCGAGCAGTTCGCGCTGGCACGCAAGGCGAATCCCCAGCATCTCGAAGCTTGCTATCTCGAGTTTGCCGTCGCCGAGATGCTGGGACGGCCCGAAGAAGGAGCTTCGGCGCGCACGGCGTTTGCCAGGCTCTACGCCGATCAGCTTGCTGCTGGGGGGGGGCTTGACGAGGCGCCGCATCCCCAGATCGAAGCCGCTCCTGATCATGGGGACGATGTCGAGAGCTGGCTCCAAGTTGACGAAAGAAGTTTCAAGCGAGTTTTTTCGGCGGGAGAGAGCATCGAGTTTGCTGTGCGCCTGCCCGCAAGTAGCCGAGCCCGCTTTCGGGCGGAGATCAGCGCGGGGCCCGGGAAGGGCCAGCCGTTGCTCGACGTGATTCATGAGCAGAGAGCACCTCGAGGGGAGTGGATTCGGCATGTGCTCGACCTGCCAGGGAAAGACGGTGAGGAGCAGGTCGTCGTGGCGTTTCGTG
>CAYSMT010000016.1:0-14589 GCA_964432135.1 uncultured Acidobacteriota bacterium | reverse complement strand
TTGGGCCTTGCTCGCGTTGCCCTTCGGCAGCGTGGGCAGGGCGCTCTTTTGCGGACTTGCGTCGGAGTCGTTTCTCATGCTAACTGGTCTCTAGGAGTGCCTATGAGCGACGAGAAAACGACCCTGCGGACGATCGAGCTCCGTTGCCCTTTCTGTGAAGGTACGCTAGTGATCGATCCCGAGAACGGGATGATCCTCGATTCCCAGGCACGCAAGGCTGTGCCGCGCGACTTCGACACGGCCCTGGGGGGAGTTCAGAAAGGCGCGTCAACAAGGGACGACATCTTCCGTCGCGCGGTCGAGCACGAGCGTTCGCGGCCCGATCTGCTCAGCCAGAAGTTTGAACAAGCCCGCCGCAAGAACGCTGAGGGAGATGCGGACAGCGATCCGCTCGCTTCCCTGTGAGACAACGATGCGGATGATCTCGCAACGCATCGCCCTTGTGTTGTTTGTGAGTGGTGTGCTCGTCTCTTGCGGTTGTGCTCCCTCGGTCGATGAGAAGCTGGATCGTCTCTACGCGGGTGAACGTGAGGGAAGTCTCAAGATCGGGGATCTCGAGGCGGTGCTCGCCGACGAATCGCCTAAGCTACGCTCGAGCGCGGCGGCACTTCTCGGGGATTTGGACGACCCGAGGGCGGTGCCCCTGCTTGCTGCGGCGGCAAAGGATGCCAACGCCGGCGTGCGCGCGAGCGCCGCGATCTCCCTTGGCCGGTTGGCTCGTCGCGAGGGGGAATCGGTCCTCATCACCTTGACGCATGATGACTCGCCCGTCGTGCGGCTCAAGGCGGTTCGTGCTCTTGCGAAGGTCGGGGGAGAGGCCGCCGTCCCGGCCCTCCTCGAGGTGCTCGAGACCGAGGTCGATGCGGATCTTCGCGTGGCCGTCGTGCAGGTGCTCAGCGAGATCGCCTCGCCAGCTTCTTTTGACGCCTTTGTCGCGTTGCTAAATGACGATGCTGTGCTTGTTCGCGCATGGGCGGCGCGCGGTCTCAGCGTGCTCGGAGACTTCCGCGCTCTCCCCGCGCTCGAAGCGCTGCTGGCTAGCAAAAACCGCTACGATCGTGGAGCTGCGGAACAGGCGATCGCTCAGATTCGTGCTCATGGCGAAAAAATTGCTCCGAAGGACGGGCTGAAAAAAGAGAGCCCGCGGGGACGATCCCCGCGGGCTGCCGATTGAGGGGGGACGGTTGTCCTCGACCGGCCTGTCTGCCTCCTTTTTGATGCGAGAGACATGCCAGCGGCTTGGTGACCTTGCGTGAATCGGCTCTTCGCCTCAGCAAAGCGGCCATGACGATGGAGTGAAACCCTTTTGTTTTCGTTCTGTTAGGTGGAATGTCGCTACAGCGTCTTTGTGGTTTTCACGTGGCAAAAGACGTGCGGAAGTGGAGGTGACGAACGTCCTCGTTCGGAGACGTGATGTCTTCAGGCAGGGACGCCGTCCGCTCTGAGGCGAAAGGATCGGAAGTGGACAGAAGGGAAGGGGGTCTGCTAAGCTCTCTTTGATCGTCCTGTTTCGGTGATCGCCGCGGGCCAAGTTGTGGCGCCTCGGTTCTCCTGACATCCCGGATCCTCGACGCTGGCTTACTCCTGGGCAAGCGACCCCGTGCTTCGCCAGCGCCCCTCATACGAGTTCCGGTCCAGCGAAGGTGACGATGAGCAACGGCAATGGAAACAGTGGCGGAGGTCGGCGAGGCAGCTTTCGTCGTCGCCGTCGTCGGCGTCCTCCCGTCTCGGACGGACACGCTACGGCACCGCGCGGCGGTGCTGAGCAGGTCGTCGTAAGTGGTGAAGCCATCGAGGCGAAGGGCGTCTTAGAAACGCTGCCTGAGGGCTACGGATTTCTCCGCACCCAGCAGGCGAACTATCTTCCGCGACCGGACGATGTCTGGGTCGCGCCCGATGTGGTGCGGGATCGACGCCTCGAAGAAGGTGTGGAGATCGAAGGCAAAGCTCGCCCAACCGGTCGTCGTGGCGCGGCGTTGATCGAGATCGACAAGATCAACGGTGCGGATCCGGCGGCGTGGGAAGAACGCCGGCACTTCCAGGATTTGACGGCGACGTCCCCGGTGGAAGCGATCCGGCTCGAGACGGAGGCCGAGCCGGTTGAGATGCGTGTGCTCGATCTCGTCGCCCCGATCGGCAAGGGTCAGCGCTGCCTTGTCGTCGCGCCACCCAAGGCGGGCAAGACGATCCTGCTCCAGCAGATGGCTCACGCCGTCGGCGTCAACCACCCTGAAATGCATCTCATTGTCCTGCTCGTCGATGAGCGTCCAGAGGAGGTCACGGATTGGCGTCGCCAGGTTCCCGCGGGCGAGGTCATCGCGTCGAGCTCGGACGAACTCTCGCGTAACCACGTCTCCGTCGCCGAGATCGTGCTCGAGCGTTCCAAGCGTCTCGTCGAGTCGGGTAAGGATGTCATCATCCTCCTGGATTCGATCACCCGTCTCGCTCGAGCCTACAACGTGGAGCAGCGGGGTTCGGGCAAGATCCTCTCTGGAGGTATTGACTCGCGAACCCTAGAAAATCCACGACGCTTTTTCGGCGCGGCTCGCAAGTGTCGAGAAGGAGGTTCTCTGACCATTGTCGCAACTTGCCTGATCGATACGGGTTCGAAGATGGATGAGGTCATTTTTCAGGAGTTCAAGGGAACCGGGAATACCGAGATCGTCCTCGATCGGACGCTCTTCGAGAAGCGCATCTTCCCTTGCGTGGACATTCATCTGACGGGCACGCGCAAAGAAGAAAAGCTGCTAGGCGAGATAACGCCCAAGGTCCATCTACTGCGCCGGGCGCTTGCCTCGATGAACGTGGTCGACGCCATCGAGGCGTTGCTCAAGAAGCTCTCCGCTTTTCCGAGTAATCAGACCTTTCTCGGCAATCTCGGCAATAACTCGAAGTAGCTTTCGGGGGCTACCCCGGCTTTGTGCGCAGGGCGAGTTGCCCGCAGGCGCCCGCGATGTCTTTTCCTCGGCTGCGCCGGACCGTAGCGCCGATACCTTCCCGGGAGAGCACGCGCAAGAAGTGCTGGATCGTTGATTCCGGTGAGGGGGTGAAAGGAAGCTCGGGAGTGGGGTTGAACTCGATCAAATTGATCTTGGCGTGCGCCTGCCGGGCGAAGGCGGCGAGCTTGTTAGCGTGGCTGGGCAGGTCGTTGACTCCGCGGAGCAACACCACCTCGAGGGTTGGGAGGTCGCGCCTGCCTTGACCGAATCTCCGGATGGCGTCGGCGAGCTTGTCGAGCGCAACGCGTCTCGTCGCTGGCATCAGCGCATGCCGGAGCTGCTCATCCGCGCAGACGATCGAGACCGCCAGACGGGGGACTGACGCCTCTTCGGCCAGACGATCGATGCCTTCGGGTAATCCCACTGTCGAGATGGTGATGCGTCGTGGCCCGAGTCCGAAGGCTCGTGCATCAACAAGCAGTCGCATGGCCTGGAGGACCGGTTCGAGGTTGTGAAGTGGTTCTCCCATGCCCATGAAGACGACGTTGTAGCACTCATGGGGTGTTCCCGTCTCCTGCATCAGTGCTGCGACCTGGCCGACGATCTCACCGGCCAGAAGGTGTCGCTGGAAGCCCATGCGTGCTGTCATGCAGAAGGCGCAGCCGTAAGCGCAACCCACCTGGGAGGAAATGCAGAAGGTCATCCGGCCTTCAACGGGCATCGCGACGGCCTCGACCATGCGATTGTCGGCAAGCGAAAGAACCACCTTGAGCGAGCCATCCTTCGAGTGCTCATGTGCGGTGATGGACGGCCGGACAACCTCGTATTCCGACGCGAGGTGCTCGCGCAGTTTCTGTGAGAGTGTCGTCCATGCCAAGGGGTCGAGAAGATCTTGGCGATAGATCGCGTCCATGATCTGCCGCGCACGGAAGCGCGCCTCGCCGAGGGTGGAGACGAGTTCGGTCAGCGCGGGCAGGTCGAGCCCGTAGATATTCATCTTGGGGCGAGGAGCCATCATGGGAGGATTGTCCGCGAGGTGCTCTTCTCGCGCCACAGCTCGAGTCAGTTTGACGGTATGCGGTTGTACCGCGAAACTGGGAGCCATGTTCATGAAAACCCTGATCTTCGCCATCCTGGGCTGGATCCTTTCGCGATGGCTTCGTGGCGTGGCCCGATTTGCCGTTCCCTCAACGGAACAGCAGGAAGGCTCTGTGCGCTCCGCAAGATCAGGGCCTCCCAACCCCCGCACGCCGGAACGTCTCGTTGGCTGCGATGTCTGCGGTGTACGCTTTCCGGAGGGGCAGGCGATCGAGGTCGTGCAGGTCGGCCGTTGCATCCGCGTTTGTTCGGAGCAGTGTCGCCGACAGATCGCCTGAGCCCTCGTTCTGGAAGACTTGCACCGCCTTTTCGCGGATCCCTATATTGACATGGGAGGCTTCGCGGAGAGCTGCGTGAACAACACGGTTGCGTTTGACGAGCAGATCAGAGACTTGCACGCCCAGGCTGAGGGACATTACAGCGCGGGCGACCTGCAGAGTGCGCGACAGATCTGGGAGGCTATTCTCCAGATCGCTCCTGGTGACCAACGTGCCGAGGAGGGTCTGCGCTTGACCTCTCTGGCCGATGCGAACTGGAGTCTCGTCGAGGCTTCGGCGGGAGGTACACCCCAGCGCGCCGCACGCATCGCACAGGTGCGCGAGTATCTTGGCAGCGGGCTGCCGGGCGAGGCCGAGCGCCTCGCCCAGGAGCTTGCTCGGGAGGCGCCCGAGGACGAGGAGCTCAAATCGCTCGTGCAGATGGCACGACAGGCTCTCGAACGTTCGGCGCTGACGGTGGAAGGCCTGCGCGATGCTCGATTGGCGCTCTCCCAGGGTGATCGGCTCAAAGCCGCTGAGCTGTGCCGGCGCGTGCTTGAAATCGACGCTGGAGATCGTGAGGCCAAGCTGCTTCTTGAGCAGGCCCAAGGTCTCGCGCGGCCCGCTTCCTCCCCTCCCGGGAACGATCTCGAGCTTGATCTCGATGCGACCGTCCAACCAGCGCCCCAGCGCACCCCACCCCCGGCTCCCGCAGTAGCGTCAGAGGGGGAGTTGGAACTCGATCTGCCCCTCGCGCCACAACCCGGTGCCGCGGTAGTGACTTGCGAGACGGCTGTTGCTTCTCCGCCCGCGCCGGCAGGCGCTCCCCTCGGAGATGATCCCGTTTCCGTGCGCGATCTCTTCGATGCCGCCGAGGAAATGACCGATTCTCACGGGTCCTCCGAGCTTCCAACGAACAACGCGGTGGTTATGGACCCCGCGCGGGATGAGGCCGCATTGCTCGTCTCGCGGGCACGGGGAGAGCTCAAGCAGGGTAAGTTCGCCGAAGCTTCTGAGCTGGCTAGCCAAGCGATGGCTCTTTCCGAGAGTGTGCCCGGCGCCCAGTCCGTGCTGGATCAAGCCCGGGCCGAGATGGACAAGCGTGCATCCCAGGCGGAAAACCTCCTGGTTGAGGGTGTCTCTCTCTTCGACGATGACAAAGCGGCCGAGGCGATCCCGCTCTTCGAGCAGGCCCTGGAGCTTGTCCCCGGCCATTGCGAGATTCTCGAATACCTCGCCAAAGCGAGGGTCGCGACGGGTGGCGGAGATATCACATTCGAGGAGGACCTCTCCTCGATGGCGTCGATTCCCCTCGCTTCGGTTGCACCTCCAGCATCATCGGAGGAGTTGCTGGATCTGGATCTTGATACCAGCACGGCGCCGTCCCTCGACGGAGCGCCACCGTCTCCTCCTCCGCTCGACGCGCCCCCTCCCCCAGCACCTCCCCTTGAGGCCATATCGACACCGCCGGTACCGCCTCTTGAGGCTGCGGATGGGGTCGATGCGCCTCCTGTGGCGCCACTGATGCCAGAGAGCCCTCCGGCAGAAACGGCGGCAGCAGCTCGTGGCAGCTCCCCTAAAGGTCGCTCATCGAGTTCATCGCCTGCGCCCGTGAGGCGCTTGCTTATCGGTGCCGTTGTGTTGGCCCTCGTCGGGGCCGGAGGTTGGTACGGTTACCAATGGTGGTTCTCTCGCGCACAGGCGAAGGAAGACACGGCGCAAGCGGGTCTTGCCCTCTCGGTCGACGAGAGCGCGGAGAGCTCGATCGTACCCGCCGAGGAGCTCGGCTCCACTCCCGAGCCTTTGCCGGTTGCTCCGGCTGCTCCGGAGACGCCGGCGTCGGCTTCCGCATCGCCGCGATACACCCGTGCGGATGTGCCACGCTTGTTGGCTCGAGCTTCCCGTGCGCTGGCAAAGGGGCAGGAGAAGGAGGCACTCGACCTGCTGCTCGCCGCGCAGGATGCTGATCCGTCGAACTTTGCGATCCTCGACAAGATTCAACAAGCCCAGGAGTCCTTGCGTCAGAGAGAGGACGCTGAGGAGCGGATCGCGCTCGGACGTCAGGCCTTCGCCGAAGGGAGCTACGAGGAAGCGCTACGTGTCTTCTATCGCATCCCGAAACCCTTCCAGCCTCGTGCTATCAATCGCTGGATCGCCAACGGCTGGTACAACCTGGGAGTCCACGCGTTGCAGGCCGGTGATGTCGTCGAGGCGAATCGCTTCTTCTCCGACTGCCTCGAGCTGTCCCCAAACGATCATCAAGCCATGCGGGACCAGGAGGTTGCGAGGCGCTATCGTCGTCGCGGGTTGGACGATGCCTACCGGATGTATGTCACTCGGCTCAAGCTACGTGTTCTGGAGGAGGCTCCGTAGTTTCTCAACTGTCCTCCGTAGAAAGAAAAACGCCCCGCCGATGAGCGGGGCGTTGTCGTGAATTTGTAAGGTGAACTCAGGCGTCGAGTCGGACCACGTTCTCCGCCTGCGGGCCTTTTTGTCCATTCGTAATTTCGAACTCGACGCGCTCGCCCTCAGACAGGGAGCGGAAGCCTGAACCGCTGACCGCGCTGTAATGAACGAAGACGTCGGCGCCATCTTCCTGCGAGATGAAGCCATACCCCTTTTCGTCGTTGAACCACTTTACGGTGCCTTTTGCCATTTTGCCTTGAACCTTTCTGTACGACCCGAGGAAGATCTCCCCGGGCTCGATCCCACGGCTTGCGCCGGGTTGAGCCATAAAATGAAACGCGGCCTGCAAGACCGCCGGCCGCGCCTCGGTACGGGGTGAAGGATGGGCCATGGATGGGGCGCGCGCAAGAAGAATTTGGTGTCTCTGCGCACCGCCTCTTGGCAAGGCTGGGAGCCCTCGGGCGGGTCTGTTGGCTCGTGCGGCCGGCCTGCTCTTGTTCGCGCGCGGAGGGGCCGTCTTCTCCGGCTTCCAGTGCCCGTGGTTGCGTTGGGCCTTCTTGCATCCTGTCAGGTATATCGCCGTCGATCCACCTTGCCCAGAGGTACCGGAGACTCGCCGAATAGGAAGAGTCTCCGGTGCGGAGGACTAGCGGATCTCGATTGTGACCCGCTCCATCTTTACATTTTCCTGGGGGCGACCGCTTTCGCTGCCGAGCGCTTCCAAAGCAGCGAGGGTCTCCTTACCCTCGACCACCTCGCCGAAGATCGTGTGATTTCCGTCGAGCCAAGGGGTCTCGACGAAGGTCAGGAAGAACTGACTACCGTCAGTTCCAGGGCCGGCATTGGCCATCGAGAGCAGTCCGGGGCGATCGTGACGCCGGTCGGAATCGAACTCGCCCTCGAACTGATAGCCTGGCCCTCCCGTTCCACTTCCGAGCGGGCAGCCACCCTGAGCCATGAAGCCTGGAATGACCCGGTGAAAGGCCAGGCCATCGTAGAAGCCGAGCTGACTCAAGTAGAGGAAGCTCGTCACATGCATGGGCGCCGTGTCGGCGAAAAGGCGGATCAGGATATCTCCCTTGGTAGTCGTTACGCGGGCGAAATAGGATGCCTCGGTATCGAAGGTCGCCAGTTCTGGCTTGGTGAGATGGAGGCGCCATCGGGGATCCGTCTGATCTGCAGCGGCCTGGTCGAGCAGAGCGTCGATCTTCATCTGTGTTCCTCGTTTCTCGTGCGTGAGCGGCCATCGCCGCCCCTTGTGGAATCGGAGTGCGCGGAAGCCTATCTCGAATGTGAGCTGCTGTCAGACTGTAAGGTCGCCTGCAGCATGCGCATCTCTTCGACTAGGCGATGGGAGGTGGTGACGAGAGCTTGTGCCGCGCTTGGTGCTTGTAGTGAAGGCGCTTCCTCGTCCGGGTCTCCGAGGCCAACGTCCCGAAGCTGCCGCAAGCGCTTGAGAATCAGGTCACGGATCTCTTCCGCGTTATCCACGCCCCTGAAGTAGCCGATGTGTCCCGAATCTCCCCCGCGTCGCCCCTTGCCGTGCTGCGCTTCTGATGGGCTTGCGCCGCCCCCTCCCGCAGTGCGTACGCACAGGTCCGAGATGCCGAGCAGGCGTTGGAGGGGTCCCTGGCGGATGGCGACATCTTGGACGTTAGCAAAGGTTAACGTCATCTCGTTGACGCGTACGATGCCTTCGCGGATTCGGAGGCTGCGGTCTGTGATGATGTACCATCGCAGCTCATAATCGAGGCGGACGAGGACGTAAGTTACCGGCAACTGGATGATGAAGGCGCCGAGGCTCAGCGTTTCGAGAAGATGGAAAAGCAGCAGGATCTTGCCCCCGTGCTGACCGATCTCGTCTTCGACGCGGTGCAGGACCTTCTCTTGCGCAACGGGTTCATTGTGGTTTCCGTCCTGAAGTTTGTGCTGGCCGTCGTCGAGCGCGCCGAGCATCGCGAAAGTGAAGATGATGCCCAGCAGCGCCAGCATCTGGCCCAGCCCCCAACGCAGCAGGTTGAGCTGGTAGAAGCTTCGTGACGCGTGGAAGATGCGTACAGAACTCTCCGCTCCCGAGGGCGGATAAGGTTCGGCGGGCACCCTCATCAGTCGTAGCACACGACTTCGTAGCCAGCTATACACCGCCCTCTCCCAATTTTTGCGCGAGCTTCTCGCGCAGAGCGCGCAGCTCGACTCTGAGGGCTTCGAAGGACTGACTGACCTCAGCTAGTGCGTCGTCCATAGCGCGGCTAGCGGCGAGTGATGATGAGGGTGCTCGGTGGTGATGATCGTGTGCGCCGCGCATTCTCTCGTAGAGGAAGTTACGCAGGGCCTCGTACTCGAGAAGCCCCTCGAGGGTCATCTCTGCGCCCGCGCTGCCAGAAGCAGTCTGAATCTCTATTCGGGCCAGTCCGAGCCAGCGTTCGATCAGGTTGCTTCGCAGGTGAATGTCCTGGATTCGCGCGTAGGTCAGATTGATCTCGCGGCGGAAGAGGATGCCCCAGCGCATGTGCACGCCTTCGGCGTCGAGATGATACCGCAGGGTATGGTAACGAAAATAGAGCGGAATGAGGGGGATGAAAAACAGCGGGCCGAGAATGAGCGAAGTGATGATGTAATAGCTTAGCAGCTGGGGTGCGGGTCGTTCGATTGCGAAGACTTCCTCTTTGCTGGCGCTGGATGGTAGCTTCATACCGCTATTGTACTGGAGAAAACACCCCCGCGGCTTTCCCGCCGAGATCCGTCAGGAGTTCGCCCGTGCATCGACTCATTGTATTGCGTCATTGCGACGAGGAGTCCTGGTTGCCGGCCTGGCCCTGCCTGAGTGATCTGCATGCGTGGCGTGAACTCGAGGGGGAGCGGCCCCTGACGTCGCGGGGTCAGCGGCGCGCGCGGGATCTGGCCGAGCGGCTCCTCGACTGGGCTCCCGATCGCCTGTTGACGAGTCCGCTCTGCCGCGCTGCGCAGACGGCCGAGGCGATCGGAAATGCTCTGGGGCTGGCGGTCGAGAAGCGAGCTGACCTAGCGGAGGTTTCCTTCGGCGTACTCCGTGGTTTTGAGCCCCGAACGAGCTTCGGTCTGCGCCGCCTTCTCACGCGAATCCCAGCGCCGCGTCTCTTCTGGTCGCCCTTCCTGCGCGGGATGTGGCTTCTCGGCCGTACAGCCGGAGTTTTTTCGCCACAGGCCCTGAGGCGGCGTTCGCATGTGCTGCGCACCGCTCTTGAACGCGAGGCGCAGGGCCGCTGCTTGGTGGTTGTCGCTCACGGAGTCATCCTGCTCTACTTGCATGCGGTGCTTGTCGAGGACGCGTTCGCTCCCGCCCTCAAGGCACGCCATCGCCTGCGCACCGGCGAGTATCGTGTGCTCGATTTCGATGGTCAGCGTTGGAACGAGACGGCTCGCGGCCGAGGAGGGATCGGATAGGTGCGTTGGAGGAGATGGTTTTTCGCGGTAGCCTTATAGGCACAGCATCAAGGCCAGCATGAGCTGCTCAAGGGGAGTAAGAGACCAATGCTGAAGAAGAAAGCGGTACGCGGCAGCGAGAGCGTCTCAGTGACCTTCACCACCGCGGGCCCGGAGTGGGCGGAGCGCATCAGTCTCGTAGGTGAGTTCAACGACTGGGATGCCTCGGCGCACCCGATGAAGCGACGCAAGGATGGGCTTTGGGCTGTTACCTTGCGTCTGCCGAAGGAGCGTCGTTTTCCCTACCGTTTTCTCGTCAATGGAAGCGAGTGGGTCACCGACAGCGAGCCGGATGCAACCGAGGCCAACGAGTACGGCACGGTCAACGGCGTATGCCTCGTCTGAGTTCGTCCGATTGCATTCCGCGATTCGGCCTGCAGCGGGTTTTGTTTACGGTCGCTGACGAGTCTTGAGCGGTCGCAGGAGCCGGCGCGTGACGTTGACAAACTTGTCTGCAGCTTCGCGCAGATCAGGCGCGCTGCTGGCCCGAAAACCATAGACCTCGACGCGAATGCCCTTAAGCTTGAGCTCCCGGACCAACGGCACGAAGTCGCCGTCACCCGTGACGAGAACGACGACGTCGACATGCTCGGCGGTCGTTAGTGCGTCGAGGGCCATTTCGAGATCCCAGTTACCCTTGGCGCTACGGTCAGGGCGGATGCGTAGCGGCTTGCGCTTGACCTCGTAGGCCTTCATCTGCAGCAGGTGGATGAAGGCGCTCTGATCGATCTCACGAGCTTCAACAACATAGGCGACGGCACGCACGAGCTGCCGGCCGGAGCACGCTGAGCTGAGTAGGGCCTCGAAGTCCAAGCGGGCGCCCTTCTCTCGTGCACCGTAGAACATGTTCTGCACATCAACAAAAACGGCGACGCGCGGCTGGGACACGTTGTCCTTGGATGAGGCCGACTTCTCGGTGTTGCGGGCTGAGCCGTTCGAGGAGATCGTTTCACGGAGCTCACCGAGCTCGCGGAGGATCTCCTCCTGGGCCGCCGCCGATGCGCGGGCTTGGGCTTCTTCGATCGAGACGAGCTGCTCCATCAGCTTGGATAGGCCGCCGATCTCACGCCCGTGCTCACGTAGCGTCCCGCGTCCTTCGCCTTCGCGTTCACGCAGTCTCTCAAGAAGCGACGATGTCCGGCGTTGCTCGGTCGTTAGTCGGCGCAATGCGGCGGTGATCTCACCGGTGCGTTCCTTGGCCCTCCGCTCGAGCAAGTCGTCGATGCGTTTTTTTAGCCGTGCATTCTCGCGCTCGAGGCGACTACGTTCATCGCGTTGAGCGCGCAGCTCCTGTCGGAGTGTGCGGGTCTCATCGAGACGGCGTCCGAGACGTTCCTCGACCGACGCCGAACGTTCGATGGCGCGAGAGAGCTGGGACTCGAGCTGGCGCACGCGCGTTTCGAGCTCTCGTCGGTCTCGTTCGAGTTCGCGCAGGCTCGCCGGGCTCGAGGCGACCTTTGCGACCCATTTTGGTCGTGATCCCGGCGCTTCCCCAAGTAGCTCTGGTGCGATGAGCTCTGCTGCGGCGCGGATTTCTGCGGCGGGGAGGGGTGGGCGTGGCCCGCGGGCGAGGCGGTGGAGGATGTTGGCCGCCGACGCACTTGGCGCGCGTAGCATCTCCGCGAGAGTCTCGCGCAGCCGCGCTTTTTCCCAGTTCTCGGGGCGGTCTTGCGCATCGTCCGAAACACGATCGATTTCGTCGAGGAGTTTCGTCGCGAGTTGGAGATCGTCCGTCGCCAACTCCACGATCAACTGCGCCCTTTCCGGTGCTGAGAGCTCGACGCCCTCGTCGCCGCTGAGTCGGGCTAGGGCCGGCGCGCTGAGCAGGGAAGAGACGACAAGCCGCAGGCCCTGAGGCCCCAGCCTCTCGAGGTAGCTCTCCCAGCTCACACGCATGCGTCGCATCTCCTCTTCGCATCCGGTCGATGATCATAGCACCGACTGGAGGGGAAAGCGCAGAAGCGTATTCCGTAAGCCATTCTATGTCAATGATTTATGAAAAAAGCCGAGGGCAGTGTATGCTAAGCGGCCATCCCGTTGCTCGCGTTGCGCGAGGGCGGATAGTCGTGTGCTGCGTCAAGTGCTGTGGCGCTCGGGCGAGCGCGTAGCTCAAGAAGGACAAAGATGATCGTCGGCCTAGGGATCGATTTCGTGGATTTGGCGCGCGTTCGCAGAGTGGTCGAGCGTCACGGAGAACGTTTCTTCGAGCGCATCCTGACAGAGCGGGAGCAGGCCTATTGCCGCCGCTTTCGCGATCCGGTTCCTCATGCTGCCGCGCGTTTCGCCGCGAAGGAAGCCGTGCTCAAGGCGTTGGGTACGGGGCTCGCGAAGGGAATCCGCTGGCTGGATGTTGAGGTCGTGCGCGATGAAGAAGGAGCCCCAAGTGTCGAGCTTGCGGGGCGTGCCGCGGAGATCGCCCGTGCGCGCTCGGCCGAGCGCGTTCAGCTCTCCATTAGCCATGATCATGGCGCGGCGATAGCCATTGCGATCCTGGAGCGGGGCAGGTGAGCCCGCACCGCTTTTCCCGTTGGGGTCGTCGTCTGACGCAGCGTATCTTGACGGCCACGGCTTGGCTTTCGGTGTTTCATCCCTGGGCCGTGATCAGCGTCGTCTTCGTGTTGACAGCCGGTTCTCTGTTCCTGGCGCGTGGCCTGTCCCTGTCGACGGACATCGATTCGTTGCTGCCGAAAAACGTGAAATCGGCCGAGACGATGAGAGAACTTTTCGAGAGATACGGAGGGTCCGAACCGATCGTCGTCGCGATCTCCGGCCATGGTGTGGAAGACGTCGAAGATCGAATCGAGATCGCGCAGGCCATGAAAGAGCTGCTCGCGAACTCGGAACGCGTGCGCGTAGCTGCCGGGTTGTTTGGGGAGGATCCATGGGCGCTCCTCGATGGTCCGCAGATCGAGTCGTTGCTGCTCTACCTCGATGCCGACAAGATCGAGCTCATCGCCGGTAATCTGAGCCCGCAGGCCATCGACGCACGGATCTCGAGAAATCGCGAGACCCTTCGTTCGCCACTTGGGACTGCGGCCTCACGCTTAATCG
Source organism: uncultured Acidobacteriota bacterium (assembly GCA_964432135.1). Lineage (GTDB taxonomy): Bacteria > Acidobacteriota > Polarisedimenticolia > J045 > J045 > JANTFM01. Next base: position 1,376 of record CAYSMT010000016.1, on the reverse strand, counting down.
CCGAGGATCCGCTCGGTTTTCTTTCGCTCGTGCTCGATCGCATCTCTCGCCTGAAAGGAAGCTTGAAGATCGGATCGCGAGAAGGTGTTCTGGTCACCGAGGACGAGTCTTTCGTGTTGTTGCTGTTACGTCCGGAAGGCGCCGTCCACGACCTGCGGGTCGCCAACGAAATGCTGGCAGAAGTCGAGCGAGCTGGTCGTGAGGCGATCGAAGAGCTCGAGATGGAGGGAAGCGTCGGCCTCGGTCTTGGCGAGAAAGAGCTTGGTCCACGGCAGGTGCGCATCGGCCTGACCGGCGCTCCCGCGCTGCTTGTTGATTACCACCGCATTCTTCAACAAGATATCCGCTCCGTCTCCGGTGTGGCCTTTGTCGCTGTGCTCGCGCTCTTCTTGTTCGCCTTTCGTCGTTTGGGAGGTGTGCTGGTGGCCGGTGTTCCGCTGGTCGTTGGCGTTATCTGGTCGCTGGCTTTTGCGCGGGTCGTAATCGGCGAGATCAATGTCTTCACCGCAGGCTCCATCGCGATTCTCTGCGGATTGGCCATCGACTTCACGATTCATCTCTACAACCGCTACCTTGAGGAAGCTCATGCTGGCCACGACATGTGGCAGGCCTTCAAACAGGCCCACGGGGAGGCCGGCCTGAGCATCCTCGCCGCGGCGGCGACGACGGCCTGGGCCTTCCTCGCGGCGGGCATGTCTCGCTTTCGCGGTCTGCGTGATCTCGGGTTGATCTGCGCGGCTGGCATCGTGCTCTCGCTGATCGCGAGCTTCTTGCTCGTACCGGCATTGACGGCACTCGCGGCGCGGTTGCGCAAGGGACCTGATCGATCGAAAGGCTTGGCGAGCTTCGGGCTGACGCCACTGCTGCGTTTCGTGGTCCGACGGCCGCGGACGGTGGTGGCGCTTGGCTTGCTAGCGACCCTGCTTTTGGCATGGCCCGCCGTCTCCGTCCGCGTCGACGACGACTTTCGCAAGTTCCGGCCGACCTCAGCACCGAGCATCGGGCTCCAACAGGAGCTCGGGAGGCGAGTCGGGACCTCGCTTCAGCCTGTCGCGGCCCTGATTCACGCGGAGGATGACGAGGCATTGCTCGAGGCTTCGGCACGGCTCGAAAGTGAGTTCTCCGCTCTGATCGGTCGTTCTGAGAGTGCGTTGACGGCAGTCATCGGTTTGTCGAGCGTTGTCCCGCCTCCGTCACGCCAGAGGGAGGCGCTTGCCGCGATCCGCAGGATGCGGGCTGAGGGGCGAATCGATCCACCTCGCGTCGAAGCGGAGCTTCTCGCAGCTCTCGCGCGCCATGGTTTTCGCGTGGACGAGCGTGCGCGGACAGCGGCGGCGCGGGTACATGCGCTATTGGCTGTCGACCGTGAATTGACC
>CAYSMT010000015.1:0-14705 GCA_964432135.1 uncultured Acidobacteriota bacterium | reverse complement strand
CGACGACGCATGGGAGCGCTGGGGAATCCAGGACTACACCTTCTCCAGCGATTCGAAGTGGATCGCCTATACGAAGATGGAAGCTTCGATGTATGAGTCGATCTTTCTTTACTCGGTGGAGAATGGCGCGTACCACCGCTTGACTTCACCCCTTACCAACGACTGGTCACCCTCATTCTCCCCGGACGGCAAGTACCTCTACTTCCTCTCTGGTCGGAGCCTGCATCCCGTGATGGGGGCTGTGGACCAGAATCACATCTTCCTCGACGTGGCTCTGCCTTTTGTGGTTGTGCTACAGGATGGTGCTTCCTCCCCCTTCGCGCCGAAGCGCCCTCATATCGCTGAGGACACTGCAAAGGGAAAGATCTCGTCAAGCACAGAAACGAAGGGCGCTTCTCCGGGTAGCGCGGGCGAAGGAGAGCTGTCTGCGTTGAAGTACGAAGGACTTGGTGCGCGCATCGTTCCCGTGCCGAAAATCGAAGGTGGCAACTACTTCCGCCTCGAGGCGCTGGAGGATGGTTTTCTCTATCTTTCGAAGGCTCGGCCTGAGTTTCTTAAGTACCAGCTCGTCGACGACAAGAGCGGCGACGAGCTCGATCTGCACCACTATAGGATCGAGCAGCGCAAGGATGAGGTTCTGATCTCCGGAATCAACAACTACCATCTCTCCGCCGACCACAAGAAGCTCGTCTACAAGGCTGGTGGGAATGTGGGCGTCATTGCCGTCGGTGAGAAGGCGAAGCCCGGCGAGGGAGCGATCGAGCTTGCGAAGACCAAGATCCGGATCAACCGGCAGGAGGAGTTCCTGCAGATTTTCAACGAAGCCTGGCGTGTGCAGCGGGACTGGTTTTACGATCCGAACATGCACGGTGTCGATTGGGCGGCGATCGGCGAGAAGTACCGTCGCTTCGTTCCCGACTGCGGTCATCGTGCTGACCTGAACTACCTCATCGGAGAGATGATCGCCGAGCTGAACACCGGCCATACCTATATCTATGGCGGTGACTTCGGCCCCAGGGCTCCGCGGGTTGCTGTCGGGTTGCTCGGCGCCGACTTCGACTTGCCCGAAGGGAGCGCGTACCATCGCATCGCGTCGATCATCCCTGGTCACAATGATTTCATCGCGGGCCATTCGCCACTTGAAGAGCTCGGCTGTGGCGTGAAGGCCGGTGACTTTTTGATTGCGATCGATGGCGATCGCGTGACAGCGACCGATAACATCTACGCCTTTCTCGAGGACAAAGCAGAGAAGGCCGTCGAGATCAGCTTCAACGACCGTCCCGATGCTGAGGGAGCAAGGAGCTGCGTTGTCAAGACGCTCGCTAGCGAGCGTGCCTTGCGTTACGCCGCCTGGGTGGAGTCCAACCGTCGCAAGGTCGAGCTCGCTTCGGCGGGCAAGCTCGGCTACGTTCACATTCCGAACATGATGGAGCCCGGGCTGATCGCCTTTGCGCGTATGTGGTATCCGCAGTACGACAAGCAGGGCATTGTGATCGATGAGCGTTATAACGGTGGCGGTTTCGTCGGTGATATGATCATCGACCGCATCGAGCGTGTCATGTGGAGCGTTACTCAGCCGCGGGAGGGAAAGCAGTTACGCAACCCTGAGCGGGTCTTTCACGGCCATCTCGCGTTGTTGATCAACGAGGACACGGGTTCCAACGGCGAGTTCTTTGCCCATGCGATCAAGGTGCGTGCCCTGGCGCCTGTGATTGGCAAGCGTAGTTGGGGCGGAGTGATCGGCATCGAGCCCCACCAGGACTTGGTGGACGGGGCCGTGACGACGCCGCCACAGTTCGGTCTGCTCGGGATGGACGGTACCTGGCTTGTCGAAGGGCATGGCGTTGATCCAGACATCATCATCGACAACCTGCCGACCGATGTCCTCGCGGGCCGCGATCCTCAGCTTGAGTTCGCCGTACGCTTGCTGCTCGAGAAGATCGCCAGCGATCCGAAAGAGATCCCGGCAACGCCCACCTTCCCAGTCAAAGTAAAATAGCCGCGGTTCCTCCAAGGCGAGAGGAATAGAACCGACAGGCTGGCCGCATTGTACGAGCTCTTCGTTGCGGGTTATTCTTTGACAAGGGCGTGCCAGAGCGGGCGAGAGAGACTGAGGCGATGAGCGAAGAGAACAAGAACATCGGCGAGAGCATGGAGCTGACCGGGGGATACCAGATCCTCGTGGCGCCAGCGGATGAGGGTGGCGCAGTCTACCATGCGCCGGAATCCATAATGCGCACGCTGAGGGGAATCGAGAGGGACTTCGCTCCGCTCGTTGGTGGGCAGCTCTTTTTCACCGATGCCGAGGCCCATCACCTCACACCCTTCGCGGCTCGGCTCTTCGAGCGAGGCTACGTTTCTGTCGAGCCGAGCACGATCCGCTCGGGAGCTCTCATGATCACCGACGTGCAGCCAGAGATCGAGGCTCGTTTGATGAAGGTCCTCGCTCAGACTGAGGACGATCAACCGAGCGGCGACGACGTCGTCGTCAACGAGGCCGAGCTACCCTTTGACGGCCGGCTCGGTGCCCTTCCCGAGGGCGTTCGTACGCAGCGTCGCCGGACCGGCTCGGCCGGTCGTCCCGATGCCCACCCGATCGAGTTGCTCGAGAACCTGCTTTACGGCGCCACTTCCAAGGACGATCCTGAGGGTTCACACCACGCAGAGCACGAGATCAGCGACGGCGTTGATAAGGGCTGATCCAGGCGCTCCGCAGCTCCTTCCTGGACACGGAATCTCATGGCGTGCTATTCATGAAGTGCTTCGCCATGGATCTGCGCGAGCGTGTCCGCGCAGAGAGCTTCCATGGGCAGCAAGTGATTGTATGATGAGCTCCTTCCGCGGCGTGGCGCCGGGGGGGTGATTTGCGGAGAGATGCTGATGAACGAGAAAGCCAGGATATTCGGGGCGCATCGCGAGGAGATCTGGCAGAGCTTAAAAGGTCACCTCCGGGAAGAGGGCCGGGAATGGGATGGCAAGCCGATTCGCGTGCGGCACGGGGAGTTCACGATCGTACTCGACATGCATGCTGAGGGCGGAGGCTACGCGACCCGAGTCGTGACGCGCATTCGCGCCCCTTTCATCAACAAGGATGGTTATCGCGCGCGCATCCGCCGCGCAAACTGGCTGATGGATCTCGCGACGCGTCTTGGCACCCAGGACATCATCATCGGCGACGAGGCCTTTGATGATGAATTCGTGGTCCAGGGGCGCTTCCCGGATAAGGTCAAACGCTTCTTCGCGGATGAAAAACTGCGCAAGATGCTCATCGCTTCGCCGCTCGATCTGTTCGAGATTCGTGATGACGAAGGCACCTTCGGTCCCGAGTTCCCCGAAGGCGTTGACGAGGCTTATGCGCACTCTCGCGAGCAGCTTTCGGCCGTCGAAGATGTTGAGAAGCTCTACGGGGTTTTTGCCGAGTTGCTTAACCGCCTTTGCCACGCTGGCTCCGCTTACGAAGACGATCCCAATTTAGAGCTCTGAGTTGGGAGACGCAGGTGCTAGTCGAGGGCTGAGCGCCTTTGCTGGGCTCTCGCGGAGTTCTGTGCCGGGCGATGGCGGAGGATTCGGAGTAGTCTGCCCTCCTCATGAACAAACTCCCAGAGTACTCGCCCAGCCCTGATTCCCCGGCCGGCCGAGCCCGTCGGGGTGGCGTCGTCGGCCCGAAGCCGAGCTGGTTGAAGATCCGGGTACAAACCGGAGCTGAGTACAACCGCGTGCGCGGCCTGATGCGCCGCATGAAGCTCAACACGGTTTGCGAGCAGGCACGCTGTCCGAACGTCTTCGAGTGCTGGTCTCAAGGTACGGCGACCTTCATCATACTCGGTGAGGTGTGCACGCGACGTTGCGGTTTTTGTGCCGTACAGACGGGAAAGCCCCCGTCACCACCGGATCCCGACGAGGCGCGGCGCCTGGCGGAATCCGTGGCACAGCTAGAGCTCAAGCACGTCGTCATCACCTCTGTCGACCGGGATGACCTGCCCGATGGCGGTGCGGCGCATTTTAAGGCCGTCATCGAGGCTGTTCACGGAAGGAGTCCCCGCTGTGCCGTTGAGGTCTTGACCCCGGATTTCAAGCAAGATCTCGACAGGGCACTCGACCTCGTCCTCGGTGCGCGGCCGCGCGTCTTCTCGCACAACATCGAGACGGTGCCTGAGCTCTATCGTGTGGCACGCCCCGGATCGCGTTTCGATCATTCCCTTGAGCTACTACGTCGCGCGAGCGCGCGCCGCACCGAGTTCGGCGGATACACGAAGACGGCGATGATGCTCGGTCTGGGGGAGAGCGCGACGCAGATCGAGCACACCATGCGCTGCGTGCGCGACGCCGGTGTCGAGCTTTTGGCCCTCGGACAGTATCTGCGGCCCTCTGCCGAGCAACTTGCGGTCCAGCGTTACGTCACGCCGGAGGAGTTTCACCACTGGCGGGAGATCGGTCTTGCCATGGGCTTGCGCCACGTCGAGACCGGTCCGCTCGTTCGTTCCTCTTACCACGCCCAAGACCAGGCTAGCGTTCCTCCTTCGCGGCCCTAACGAGCTTCTCGACAAGGGCTTCCGCGTCGCCATCTATCCCGAGGCGCAGGAACGGGCAGCGCGGATGGAGGCGCAACCAAGTGGCTGCGAGCGCTGCGTCTTCGGCGCGTCGCAGGGGCACGGCCGGCGGCGCAATCAGCGCCTCGACGGCACGTTGTGCCGCTCGGCGCCTTTGTCCTTCACGTGTGCCGGCGACGAGTCGCCGGCACAGAAGACCCCCAGCGAGGGTAAAGAGCACGCTGCGAGCGGGACAATCATTCCTGGTGGCCGGGACCATCAGCACGCCGTCGTCATGGGGGATCTTACGTACATTGCGCCGTGTGTTGAAGGTGGGCGCGAGAGCACGAATAGCGCGCGCCTCGGCGATGAGAGCGTCGAGCCCTGTGTCGAGCGGGCGGATTTCGAGCTCGCTCGCCTGCTCGCGTAGGGCGCGATCCTTAGCATCGCGTGGCGCCCCGCTGAAGTACGAGCAAACTCGAGAACGAAGGTGACTCGACTGGCCGACATAGAGTACGCGCCGATCGAAGGCACGGAAGATGTACACGCCGGGAGCTTCGGGAAGCGTGAGCAACTCTTGCTCGGAGAATCTCTTCTGGGTGAAGTCGGCCCGCTCGAGACGAAGTGTGAGCAGCGTCTTGAGCTGCCGTATCGTCACGATGCCTTCGAGCGCGAGCTCAGCGCTCAAGTGCTCCCAGGTCGCCGCGATGGCTTCGGCGCCGCTTGTGAGTGTGTCGCCTTCGACATGCGGGGCTCCGAGCCGCTCGGCGAGTGAGATCGGATCTGCCCGGCCTCGGAAGCCCCGAAGGCGCCGAGCACACTCGGCGAGAGACCACACGGGGTGAGCGAGGCCGACGCCGGCGCGTCGCTCGTACTCCACGGCCTCTCGCTCTCCATTCACCAGGACCGAGAAGCGTGGACTGTCGGGCCCGCGGGTGATCGCGGCGCAGCCCTCCACTCCGCTGGGAGCGAGAGCGGCTTGAAACGAGTTCGTGAGTTTCGAGGGGAGAGAGGGCGTCCCAAGACTCATCAAGGGGGCCGCTTTCAGGAGTAAGGGGGACGCGACTCGTCCCTCATGGGAAGCGAGTTGCCAGCCCCGTTCGTCCTTGACGAGACGGGGATCCAGGCGGAGTGCCGGGTCGAGTAAGGCGGCCGCAAGTCCCTCCTCGATCAGGCCGACACCGAGGAACTCCCGTGCGAGATCCGCGCAGCTTCGCGGCGCCCGCGCCCTGGCCAGGGCTCTTACGATTCTGGAAACGAGTTGTGGCGAAGCATCGTTCATCAGCGGACCTTATACGCGGTCGGATAATACCCCGGTGCTTGCCGGGCGGAGAGGCCGGTTTCGGGCTGGAACTGGTCGTTGGGAGGGGCATGAATCTCGGATGTGATCCGAGAGGGCGGCGCATTCTCGTCGTCGGAACGGGTCTCACGGGCGCTTGCCTCGCGTGGCTAGCCGCCCGTGAGGGCTTTGCCGTGACGGTTGTTTCTGCTGATCGTCCCGCGAGTCAGACCACGGCGCTCGCCGCAGGGGTCGTTCATGGCCTCGGCCCTCCAGGTACTCTCGAGACATGGCTGAGTATGGACGGTGAGGAGCTGGCTGGCGCCCGGCGCCGTTCACGGAGGGGGCACCTCCTTCTTCGCGAGCTGCTTATGGGAGCCTCGCGCCGCCTGGGTTACAGCTTACGCCCTCACCACCTCGTCGTGCCCTGCGCTCAACGGGGGGCGACCGTCAGAAGCCTCGTGCGCGGGCTATCTGCGGTCGGCTACCCCGTCGAGCTTCGCGAGGGCGCAGAAGGGTTCTCCCTGTGTCGTTCGCGCGACGCGCTTGTGGGTTCCCGAGCCCTGACCTTCGAGCTGCTTCGGCAGGCGCGTCGGCACGACGCTCACATTCGTCTCGGCGTTGCGCTTTGCGACGGCATTCGTACCGGACCGTCGGGGATGCGGGTGGTGATCGAGGGGGCCTCGGTTCGCTTTGACCGTGTCTTGTGGTCCCGAGCGGGTCCTTTGCCGGGTAAGCGCCAGACGACGGCCTTTCGTCGCCGGATGATCCTTCAGCAGATCTTCGAATCCGGCCCTCAGCGTCTGAGGTCGATCCTTGAGGTGAACGGCGATCTGCTACTCGCTCCATGTCTGAGGTCGGATGGCGTCATTCTCCGGCGACAGGCGAGACCGGCGCTCCGGGGCGGCATGGACTGGCCCAAGCTGCCAGCGTCCTGGGCCCGATACTGCGGTTCGGTGCGCCGACAGAGGTTGCTCGAGCCCGTCGTGGGTGCTCCTGCCGTCTCGAGCCCCTACCTTGTGTCGCTCTCCGGCATCTCTGCCTGGCCCATCACAGCGCTGTTTGGTGCTTGTGAGGAGGCAGTGCGTGGCGAGGACGCACGCCACGCCGGCCGGAAGCTCGGATGAAGACGTTCAGCGCGAACGAGTCATCCCGGAAGGCCGGGTTGTTCCACAGTTCGACCAAGTAGGGTTACTGTGATGTCGTCGACCTGGGCGGCGCCTGCCGACCACTCCTCCAGAGTCTCGTTGAGGGCGTCAATGAGCGCGTCCGCCGAAAGATGCGCCGAGCGTTTCACAAGGGCATCGAGCCGATCTTGACCGAACTCCTCGCCTGCTGGGTTGAGCTGGTCGGTCACGCCGTCGCTGTTGAGCAGTACGCGGTCCCCGGCGTGAAAGGGCACACGCAGGGAACGATAGGACAGCTCGCGCATCAGGCCAAGAACCGGTCCGTGGGGAAGGAGCTGCTCGATATCGCCGTTGTGGTGAAGCAGGAGCCCCGGATTGTGGCCGGCGCTGGCGAAGAAGAGCTCTTCGGCGGCAGGATCCACGATCGCGAAAGCCAGGGTGATGAAGCGGTTCTCAGGCATGTAGGCCGCGAGTTCCTCGTTGAGAATGCCGAGCCACTGCTCCGGAGCCTGCTGAGCTGCGCGCAGATGGTGCCAGACGGCCTGGAAGTTGGCGACGAGTAGCGCCGCGCTGAGTCCTTTGCCGGCGACATCCGCAAGTACCATGCCGTAAGCGTCGCCATGCTCGAAGAAGGAGAAGAAGTCGCCACCGATGGTGTGGCAAGAGCGGTGGGCGCCCGCCGTTTCGAAACCCGCCGGCGCCGTGGGGGCTCTTGGCGGGACGAGTCGCTGCATGATGGTTTTTGCTGTTTGCAGCTCTTCTTCATTGCGTTCGCGTTCTCGCAGTGCCTCCCGGGCGGTTTCGTTCTCGATCGCCATGTCAAGCATGCCCGCGAGGGTCGCAACGACCTCAAAGTGAGAGGGCTCGAAGACCGCCTGACTTGTGCGGCTGTCGAGGTAAAGGATGCCCCGAGCCGGCCGGGCGCTTCCAAGGGGCGTACAGAGCACGGAGCGCAAGCCAGCGCTGATGATCGTGCCTGCTTCACGCAGGAGGTCGTCGCTCGGAATATCGGCGACGATAACGGCCTCGCCCTCATTTCTTACCCGGGCAAGCACTTGGCGCGAGATGCGTACCCGCTCCTCGGGCCAGTCGCCTTTCATTGCGCCGATGATCAATTCGCCGCTGTCTTCAAAGCTGGCAATGACGCCTCTTTCAGCGCCCGTTGCCTTGAGCGCAAGGTCGAGTAGGTGTGGCTGGAACTCCGCGGCGGTCCGATGGAGCGCGATCTCCCGCGCCGCTTCGACGAGGATGCGCATCAGCCCGAACTCCGGCGAGTCGGTGACGCGTCGAGTCTGCATCGTACCGGCCGTGGGAGCGGCATCGACGAAGACGACGGTCTCGTCGGGTCCTCCTGGGATCTCCTCATCGACGATGACGAGCAGACTACGTCCGATGAGGATTTCGTCTCCTGGGTTCAGCACAGCCGCTCCGCTGACGCGGCGCCCGTTGAGCAGGGTGCCGGCCTTGCTTCCCAAATCGACGAGTTCCCAGCCCTCTCCCTTTCGTCGAAGCTGAGCGTGATAGCGCGATGCGTAAAGGTCGCGCAGCGCGATCGTATTTTCAGAATGGCGGCCGACCTGTACAAGCTCTCCCTCAAGCGGAAAGCTGTGCGAGCCGGAGTCGTTGCCGGAGATGCGAACAGACCAACTCATCGTTGCGTTAGCTCCATGGAGCTGAGCACTAGCGCTTCTCTTGCGTTACCGTCCGCGCACTGGTGACCCCCTTGGGAACGCGGTAGATGAACATCTTTGGCGTGAGGAAGATCTGACCGCAGAGCTGTCCCTGGGCGGGATAGACCTCCTCGAGGGTGAATATGGCCTCTTCCGGGGATGCCAGGGTTGCTTTGAGGACCGTCGTCTTTCGGCAGCTGTTCTCGCGTGGACGTCCCGTGATGACGACGGCGGCATGGGTCGAGAAGTCGATCTGAGGTCCGCGCTGCTCCAGCCCGAGTCTTGCGGTGAGCTTCCGGAATGCCGTGGCGGTGGTGATGATCTGGCCACCCGGGTTTTCGTCCCAGGAGCCTTGGTAGACGAGGACGAGCTCGCCTGCATCTACGTGTTTGGCTGCCTCGTCGCAGGGAACGACGACATCGGTGACTCGGATCTTTGCCCGCCGGACGACACGTCCGACTTGGACCAGCCAGGCCCGCGGTGGGGCGATGATCTCGGCACAGGGGCAGCCCTGGGCAGGAACGAGCTCCTTGAGGCTGACCGTCGCGGTCATGAAGTTGGTCGAGACCTCGTCAAGAGTGGTCTCGCGGCAGGCGTTCTCCCTCTCGCGCCCGACGATCCGCAGCAGTGTCGTTTTCTGGGCGTCGAGGCGATCAACCTCCACGCCAGGGGCGAGCGGAGAGAGAGCGTCTTCGAGCGCGTCGGCCTTGCGTATGACAAGAACTCCTGCGTCCAAGCCGGGCGCGGTGCCTTTGTAGACCAGCTTCGGCTCGGGAACCTTGAAGGGGTTTCCGGCGAAAACGGACGCTGCTGTGAGCAATGCCACGAGGAAGAGGAGCGGACGGGAGATCGTAAATGTGGTCATGGAGAACCTCCGGGGAACTCCATTCTGCCATGTTCCGTACCCCCTTCGCTCGCTTTCGTGCTGGAAGCACTTCTCGGTGTTTCATTGGGGAGCTTCCGTAGGCTGTGGCACAATCCCCTGGCCATCATGCGACGATTTCTCGAACAGACCTTGGATCTGCTCCTCGCACTCGGAGCGCGGCTCGGCCTGCTCGAGGGTAATCCGCAGTGGTACAAGGCACGGCTGCTCCGGCGCCTCGAGCACAAGCGGCGCGATGTCGAGAACTTGCGCCGAGGGATCGCGGCCACGCATCGGATGTGCCGCGAGTGCGGAGCGTTGGTCGCGCGGCAGGAGGACCTTTGCCCCAGCTGCGGTGCGATGATGGCGGGCATCCCGCGCGGAGGGGCCGGGCGGGTCTTGCAAACCCTGGTGCCTTCATTGGGCTCAGTTCCCACAATCTTTGTGGGCATCATGGTGGCGGTTTACCTCGTCGGCGCGGTGATCTTGCCGGATCCGAAGGCCTTTCTCCTCGCACCCAGCGGCGAGATTCTATGGAAGCTCGGTGCGATGGTGCCCGAGCGCCTGCTTCTCGGAGGCGAGTGGTGGCGGCTGGTCAATCCCATCTTTCTTCACGGCAGCGAGCTGCACATGGCGTTCAACGGCTACGTGCTGACGGCCATCGGACCGCTAATCGAAGGCGAGATCGGCGCGCGGAAGTTCACCGTGCTCTTTCTTGTCACCGGTATCGCCTCCTTTGTTTTCTCCGCGCTGGGGGCGCTCTTTCTCACGCCCCACTGGTCGGTCGGGGCGTCGGGTTCGATCTTCGGGATTCTCGGCTTTGGCATCGTTGCCGGCTTCCGTCGCGGAAGCGGCGTATTGCGGGCTGCGGCACCGAACTTTCTCTTCTGGGCCTTGATCAACTTCGTCATCGGCATGGGGGTCTCCGTCGTCGATAATGGGGCGCACCTCGGCGGTTTTGCCGCAGGAGGATTGTTCGGCCTGTTCTTTCAGGATGCGCGCGTGCGCAGCGCGTTGAAAGAACGCATATGGACGCTCACGACCGTCCTCCTTTCGTTGCTCCCACTGGCGGGTTTCCTGATGGCGTTGCTGCGCTACTGAGCCTTTTCTTTGCGTCATCGGCGCGGCAATACGAAAAAAAATCCACCGGTTGCGAAGCGTGATTGTGTTCCGAAACGGAACAAACGCTTACTGATCTGTCGCTTCGTGGACGGTCCTGGCACCTGGCGTGTGCGATCCGGGCCTTGCGAGGCGAGGGGCGTTCTTCACGTGCGCTCACCGTCATCTGAAGGAGTCATTGTGCTCCGGGGACGGGCTTGCCGAACGCGTCGTGAGATCCATATTGAGCCGGGGGCACCAAGACCCAGAGGAGATGCGGAAGTGCGAGTTCTATCGATCCTCCTGGCAATGACAACTGTGATGCTCGCCGGCGCGGCGCTCGTCGGTGCCGAGGCGCCCGGTGACAAGCGCAAGCCGCTCTTCGATACCTCGATGTTCCGGCCACAGATCGTCTTCCACGAGTTCCAGTCCGTCGTGGCCTCGGAATACGTGACGATCACCGGTGTCGTGTTCTCGAGATCGCCCGTCGATCGGGTCACCGTCGGAGATCGCAACGCGATGATCCGGCCCGCTGAACCGAAGGATCTGATCCGGCTTGAGCGTGTTCCTGCGGGTGCATCGGACGCTCCCTTCCGGACCTACTTCGAGGTTCCGGATGCCGGGCTGCAGCGGATGGGCGCAAACGATCTCGACGTGAGCGCGATCTCATCGGATGGCCGAGTCTCCGATATGCATCGCGTCACGGTCATCAAGACCGCGACGAAGCCGTCCGACAGCTAGACCGGCTTGGATCTGGGTGTCCAACTGCGGATGACCGAGAGGTCGTCAAGACATAGGGAAGGGGTGACGCGATGAGCGGATCCGCCAAGCAATCCGGTACTGCCCGGACAGTTTTCATCCTCGCCGTGAGTTTGAGCGCGATGGCCTTACTCGGCATCTCGTTCATTCGCGGAGAGAACATGATCGACATGATGGCTCGGGCCCTGACGCAATTCGTCGTGCCCGTCAATGCGGCCATCATGTTCGCCTTCGCGGCGCTCATCGCGCTGACCTTTGGTGTGTTCATGCATTACTACCTGTTCGAGCTGCGCGACTGTTACATGTATGACCCGCAGCGTGCGCGGAACATGGCCAAGATCATCCACACGCCAGGGAGGAGTGCCGAGGAGCGAATGGCTGAAGTCAAACGCTTGCTCCAGGACGACGACACGATCTTCGCGCAAGTATTCCGGCGCTTTCTCAACGAAAATGGTTTTGCCGCGCCGCGTCCGGGAAAGGTATGGCAGGCCCTACAGGATGAGGAGTTCGACCGGGTCAAGCGCAACATGATGTATCTCTCGCTGGCCTCGGTGATCTCGCCGGCATTGGGTTTCCTCGGTACCGCGGTCGGCATGGTCGCGGCCTTCTACGAGATCTCGATCCAGGACACCGTGACGCCGGCGGACCTGGCTACTTCGATCCAGATCGCGCTGATTACGACGGTGATCGGGCTGACCATCAAGACGATCGCGATGCTGCTCAAAACGGCCGTGATCCACTCGATCGGGCGGCGCGAAGATCAACTGATCAACGCCTACCAGCGTCTCTTCGAGAGGTGATCGATGAGAGGCATGGGCAAGTACAGCTTTGATCTAGAGGATGGCTTTGAGGGTGCTGTTGATGTCGTTTTTCTCTTGATCATCTTTTTTCTCGTCGCGTCATCCTTCGATAAGACGGTGCGCGAGAAAATCGCGCTTCCTCCCCGCGATCCCGACAAGGCCGTGGCCACGAGCCCGCAGACTCGTCAACGGCTCGACATCACGGTGTATCCGGACTCGCGCATTGCCCTTGATCACAAGGAGATCGCGATTGACGATCCGAACTCCGTCGTGGCCTACCGCAAGGTCGGTGATGCGCTCGAGGAGTGGATAAGCTCCCATCGTCCGGGGATGCCCCTCGAGAAGGCGCTCAGCGAGACGGACGTCTTTGTGACGACCGACAAGGAATCCTACGCTGGGGCGACGCTCAACGTGATCATGGCCTGCCTGGATCGAGGTGTGACGCCTCAGGTCATTTTTGAAGAAGCGAGGGTAGCGGCGAAATGACGCGTCGCGGGCAGCTCTCGCGGGATCGGCTTTATCGCTATCTCAGTGTCTGCTTGGCGCTGGCGACGGCGTTGATGTTGATTCCTGCAGACTGGATCCATCTGACGCGCAAGCCGGAGAAGCCGCGGGAGCCGCAGGCTCGTGTCGTACAGATCGTGCGTGTTCCGCCCGAGACCCTGCCTCCGCCGCCACCGTTGCCTCCGCGTCCGAAACCCAAACCCAAGCCCAAGCCTCCGAAGCCGATCGAGCCGCCGAAGGTGGAGGAGATCGTCAAGCTCAAGCCCATCATGGATGAGCCCGAGATCGTGATCCCGCAGGAGCAGCGCGAGATCGAGCGCAAGCTCGATCTGCGGGCGGAGCAGATTACGCGGATCTTCGAGCGCAACACCGAAGTGCCCGAGGTCGACCTTCCGAAGCAGCGGCAGCGCGACAGGCACAAGGCCCGGATGATCGCGGACACGCGCCCCAGCGAGCTGAATGTGCAGCAAGATGCCGTTGAGGTCACGGTGCCGAAAAACGTGCCGCGTCAGTCCCAAGCTCGAGAGATTCAGGTCGCTGCCGCGACAACCCAGTCCTTTCTCGACAAGCAGGCGCCGGACGTGGGGGTCGTAACGCCTCGCCCCGCTGCGCGTGCCGCTGACCGACCGAGCTTGCTGCCCGTTTCCCAGCAATTGCGTACCGGAACAGCCATCCGCAAGGCAGCCAACGCACCTGCTGTCGATATCCCGCGGGGCAACACGGCGCGCAAGGGACATGCGGTTCCCATCGCTGTTTCGGGAGCAGTCACCGGAACCCGCGTCGTTTATGACCAGAATCCTGGTAGCGCGCGGGAAGTCGCTGTGGCCAGCCCCAGCAGGGCACGTCGCGCCGGTGCCGCGCCCCAGCTTGCCGCGACGAGGGGTGGTAGTGCAGGGCTCAAGTATTCGTCTGCTCCGACCGATGTGAGTATTGGAGGAAATAACGCATCGCGGAGATCTAGTGGAAGCACAGGCAAGCTCGAGGCGGTGCGCAGCGCGCTTGCCAGCAAGTACGGCATTCCACTGATCTCGCTCAACGCGATGGGACAGCGCTCTACCGAGGCTGCGCGCTGGAACATCCTCCTGCCCCAGATCGCCGATTTACTTCGGGCGAGTCGGGGCAAGGGAAGCTGGCGTGGCGGCCCCGGAGACGAGGTGGTCTCGGTGACGCGTGACGGTAAGAACTTCATCATCCGCTATCGTGATGGAGTGCTCCATGTCCTCGTGCCCACTGGAGACGGTCTCGCGACTTTCTTTGTCGGAAGGGCGAAAGGAGCGAGAAAAGTGACATCCAAGGTGCAGGAGGCCGAGCAGGCCATTCCCGCGCTCAACAAGTACATCCGAGGTGCATCGTGATTGACCCTGCCCGTCGCTACTTTCGTCGATCGGCTCCTCTTGCGCTGGTGCTCGTGGTCGTGATGACCGCGAGCATCCTGCCGTTGTTAGCGCAGGAGAGCGTGGTGGCCAGCTTGGAAGGTGTTCGCCAAGCCGCCGTCTCTGCCTACAACTCAAGAAATTGGCAGAGCGCCGCGCAAGCCGCCGACAGCTATGTTGCCTCGCTTGAGCAGGCGGGGCTTCCGCTCGCCGGAGCCGACTACGCCCTTGTCGCCTTCATCGGCGGTCATGCTCGCTTCGAGCTATGGAAGGCTGACCCTGACAGCTTCAAGTATGACTATCGGAAGGATGTCCTCGGGGCGATGCAAGCTAGCCTGAAGATCCTTCAGGATGATCCCTTCTTCAAGCATAACGTCATCGGGACGGCGTACTTCGAAAAGCTCAAACAGGGTCATTTCCAAGACCCAGCGCTTGAGAACGCGGCAAACTGGCACATGTTCAAGGCGCTGCTCTCGCGGGCCGAGGAGCTCGAGCCCAAGGGCCGGGACAGCTCTGAATACGAGGCGTTTGCCAAGTACGTGCTGCTCTATATCAACCGAGCCTTCGAGATGGCCCGTCACTCTGAGGTGTCGGATATCTACCTCGTGCGCGTGCGCGAGGCCTGCCGCCTGGGCTTCGGGACGAAGTTCGACGAACGCTTCGCCCAACTCTACAAGGTCGTGGGCTTCGACGACGGCAACGTA
>CAYSMT010000014.1:0-14765 GCA_964432135.1 uncultured Acidobacteriota bacterium | reverse complement strand
GATCGCCGCCTCGAGCCGGGCGTTGAACTCCTCCGGCTTCTCTATCATCAAGAAGTGGCCAACACCTTCCATGGTGACGATATCGAAGTCCGCGTGGTAGGCGCGATTGCCCTCGATATTGCTGGGACCGGAGGTCGCGTTGATGCAGTGGATCGGAATCCCGGCCGAAACCGCAGAAAACGCGGCCGGTGCATCGTAGTCCATGAACTGACGCATCAGGGCGATGCCGATCTCCGAAGGCCCGGAGCACATGGACGCACCCACCCGCTCCATCAGCGCCGCGTCCGCTCCATCGGGAAACATTTGAGCCACAAAGCCTCGGCAAGCACCCGCAAAATCGCTTTCCAAAGCCTCCATAAAGGGCTTCATCTGCTCGGGATCGTACTTGAAATCGGCATCCTTCAAAGTGTCGACACCGATGATGCCGACAACCTTCTCGGGTCTTAGGCGGGCGGCCTCGAGAACCACCGGGCCGCCCATGGAGTGACCGATCAAGATGACCTCGTCCAAGCCGAGCTGATCAACAACAGCCGCAACGTCACCACCAAAAGCCATCAGCGGCCAGCCATCTCGGCTTGTTCCCGATGCGCCATGACCCGCGAGATCGATGGTGACGACGGTGTGCTCCGGGGTGAAGGCGTCCACTTGGCTCGCCCAGAAGCTCTGATCACACATCCAACCATGGACGAAAACCAGCACCGGTGAACCGCTGCCAGCAACGGTGTAGGCGATGGAGACACCGTCGGGCGCAGTCGCGACCCCCGGCCCGGTCTCCACTTCAGCCGGCGGCGGCACCGTGGACTCCTGAGGGGTGGCACCGCAACCGAACGCGGCAAGAAGAGCAAGAAGCATAACGACCTTCTTCATGGTGCTGTCCTTTCAAGAACGTGGCTTGAAAGCATTCGTGCTTTCTCCTGCAGCAGAAGTTTCGTTCACGATGAACTTCGCCTAGATCACTGCGAAGCATACCCAACTCTCGTTGCGAGCCGTCACCCACTCAACCTGGCGATTGAAACCTTCAGGACCCATGCCAAAGACGCAAAGCTGCCTGAAAAACACTCTTCCCTCACCGGCCGGCACGAGGGTGGACAAGGGCACAC
Organism: uncultured Acidobacteriota bacterium; assembly: GCA_964432135.1. GTDB lineage: Bacteria > Acidobacteriota > Polarisedimenticolia > J045 > J045 > JANTFM01. The sequence goes on along the minus strand of CAYSMT010000014.1, from coordinate 13,665 downwards.
CTCCTCCTCGGTTATCTCGCTGAGCCGTCTCCGCTCAAGGGAGCGCGCCTCGGCGCTCCCTTTCCCGCGCGAACCAACCCCACGAAAACACCACGTCCGACCCCTGGTCAAGCGGACTCTCTTTCTTGGCTAAGAAGCCACCGGCTGAAAAGGACATGACGCGCGACGAATGAGCTGCGAAGCTCAACTGTCGCGACGTTCACGACGCCAGGCGAGAAAGGCGCGAATCCGGGCCTCGTAACCATGCTCGGAAGGCTCATAGTAGCGACGCTCCCCGATCTGGTCGGGGAAATGGCTCTGGCGCAAGCCACCATCGGGATCATCGGGAGCGTAGATGCAACCCTCGCCGTAACCGAGCTCCTTCATCAGCTTCGTTGGTGCGTTGCGTAGCAAAGGCGGAACAGGAGCGTCGGGCAGACGCTCGACATCGGCACGCGCCGCCTTGATCGCGCGATAGACGCGGTTGCTTTTCGAGGCCGTCGCCAGGTAGAGCACGACCTGAGCGATGGCCGTGTCGGCCTCGGGCATGCCGAGCAGCCGCACGGCCTGCAGGCCGGCGACAGCTACCTGCAAAGCTCGCGGATCGGCGTTACCGATGTCCTCACTGGCAAAACGCACGAGACGACGAACGAGGTAGAGTGGGTCCTCTCCGGAGGCGAGCATGCGGGTCGCCCAGTAGAGCGCGGCGTCCGGGTCACTATCGCGCAGGCTCTTGTGCAAGGCGGAGATCAGGTTGTAGTGCTCCTCGCCCGCCTTGTCGTAGCGATGGCTACGCCGCGAGAGCAGCTCGGCCACGTCACGCGTCGACAGCCGTCCCTCCGGGGCACTCTCCGCCAGCATCTCGAGCATGTTCAGCGCCGCGCGCGCATCACCATTTGCGCCGGCCGCGAGCAGCTCGAGCGCCCCCTTTTCAACCTCGAGCCCCCGAGACCCCAGCCCGCGCTCGGCATCGGCGAGGGCCCGTGCGAGCAATGCGCGGATCTGTGCTTCACCGAGCGCCTCGAGGGTGAACACGCGACTGCGGCTGAGCAGTGCGCCATTGATTTCGAAGCTCGGGTTCTCGGTCGTGGCCCCGACGAGGATAATCGTCCCATCCTCGACATGCGGCAGGAAGGCGTCCTGCTGCGCTTTGTTGAAGCGGTGAATCTCGTCGACAAAGAGAAGCGTCCTCCGGTTTTCGAAACGCAGGCGGTCGCGAGCCTCACCGACGAGAGCACGCACCTCCTTGACGCCGCTTGTCACGGCGCTGAAGGTCGCGAAGGTCGCGGCGACCTTCCCGGCGAGGAGGCGTGCCAAGGTCGTTTTGCCGGTTCCCGGCGGGCCCCAGAAGATCAACGATGAGCTCACGGCTCCGCTCTCGAGGTAGCGCCTCAGGGCTTTTCCCGGCCCGAGCAGATGATCTTGACCGACAAACTCGTCGAGAGTCTTCGGCCGCATGCGCTCGGCAAGGGGCGCCGGCGCCTGTCTTGCGAACAAATCCATAGCGAAAGGATAGATCGTTAGGCCTCGCTCTGCCGCCACGGAGCTCAGCGAAATGAGCAGGGGCTACGGTGCCGTCAGATGTGCCGCGTCAAGAATCGGAGATGATGAAGCGATGAAGGCAACGATCGCTTCCGCCGCCCAAAAACGCGTCGCCGCAGACTGCCAGTAACCCACGTGACCTCCCCGCTTGGGATGGATGAAGCGCACGTCATCCGGCGCGGCGGCGTGGCAGGGCGGAAAGCAGGTGTAGGGCACGAAAGGATCATCCTGAGCTGAAAGCACGAGGGTCGGCCGCCGCACGCCTGCGATGACGCGACCGGAGCTGGCTACCTCGTAGTACTCCTCCACAGACGTGAAGCCCCCGCTCGGCGCTGTGAAGAGCGTATCGAAACGACGTACGGTGCGGATGCGCCACGGTGAAGCCTCGGGCCCGGGCACCTCGAAGTGCGTGCGTGCGCAGCGCACGAGGTGGCACAGACGGCGCAAGAAGTAGGCTTGATAGAGCAGGTTGCTGGGCCTTTCGAGCGCATCAGCGCAGGCCGCGAGATCGACCGGAGGGTTGACGGCAACGGCCCGGTCCGCCAGGGACGCGGCTCCTGAGCACCCGAGCGCGCGCAGCACGAGATTCGCACCGAGGGAAAATCCCGCAACGGCATAGGGCCGAGGCAGCTCCGCCCTCTCGAGAGCGCCCAGCGCCGCGTCGATATCCTCGCTCTGTGCGGCGTTGTGCAGGCTGAGCGAAAGCGCTTCGGTACCGCCGCAACCGCGCAGGTCGAGCCGCGCGATGCACCACCCCCGCGCAAGCGCAAGGTTCCCGGTCCAGCGTAGGTAAGGCGATGCGGCGCAACCGGCTAAACCGTGGACAAGTAGCAATGTTCCACGCGCCTTGGCAGCGGGCCGCGAGACCTGCATTCTGAGCGCGGGAGAAGCCGCCTCGAGCACGGGCCGCGAGAACGGCACCGAACGGGGCGAGGAAAACGAGGCGCCGCACGCTCTGCCCGACCCTTGAACCGCGATGGGTACCTGCAGCGTCTCGATGGGGCCGTCGATCACCGGCGACGGCGCCAGCGAACAGACGATCGTCTGCAGATGTCTTCCTCGAGCCCACCATGCGGGCTGGAAGTCCGTGAGCTCCCGAAACGGAGACCCCGAACGACGGGCGGCGCGTGGACGCTCGCCTTCCAACTACCAGTTCTCTCCGAGCAACTCGAAGTAAGACTGCGGATGCGCGCAGGCAGGACAGACCTTCGGTGCCTCCTCGGCCTCGTGAAGGTAGCCGCAGTTCAGGCAACGCCAGACGACCCGGCCATCACGGCGGAAGACCTTGCCGGCCTTGAGGTTCGCAGCGAGATCACGATAACGCTTGCCGTGCTGCTTCTCGGCAACACAGATCGCCTCAAAAGTCTGAGCGATCTTCTCGAAGCCTTCCTCCCGGGCGACGCGGGCCATTTCCGGGTACATCGCGCTCCACTCGTGCTCCTCGCCCGCGGCCGCCGCCTCGAGGTTTTCGAAAGTGCCGGCGATCTTGCCCGCCGGGAAGGTCTCGGTGATCTCGACCTCGCCGCCCTCGAGGTACTTGAAAAAGCGCTTCGCGTGCTCTTTCTCTTGGTTGGCGGTCTCTTCGAAGACCAGCGCGATCTGGACCAAGCCCTCCTTGCGGGCTGCGCCAGCGAAGTAGTTGTAACGGTTACGGGCCTGCGATTCGCCCGCGAAGGCCGTCAAAAGGTTCTTCTCGGTCTGCGTTCCCTTGAGACTCTTAGCCATCTTCGTCCTCCTCTTCTGTTGGGCGACAGCCAGAGCTTCATCTTGTCGCCGCCGCACGGCAACGAGCAGGCCAAGGCGTTCACCTGCCCAGCAATTATCGCGCGCCACCGCTTCTTCGCCATCGACTCCCGCGATGCGAAAACCCTCCGACGAGTGTTCAAGCACAACACTCTTTGGGGGCTGACATCTGTGACCAGCAGCTCTACTTCAGTGTGCCAGATCGTCGATTCGGGAGCTCTCGAAACCGAAGCTGTTGCTCATCAGCTCGCAGAGAGCCCCCGTCTGTCCTCGCTTGAGGTAGACCTGCTTGCCGGCCTCGCGCACCGAACCGATGCCGGGACAGAACCAGCGCGAGCGCTCGATGGTGATATCAACTGGAGAACGCGTTCCGTCACTACAGAGGATCTCGGGATGCTCGCGCACGATCCCTTTTTCCTCGGTGTGGATACATCCCGTGAACTCTCTCTCGCCAGCGCTGATGGCCGCGCCGACCTCCCTGATCGTCGTCGTTATCTCGATATGCACCTCACCCACCTGTGGATGCGCCAGGTAGTTCTCGTCTTCAAAGCTCCAGGAGGCTCCCACGCGCAACGGCGCCTGGAGATCAGGATAGGGGTGGTCGAGGAGGTTCATCTCCCGGTGCGGCTTCTGCATCCCGACGGTGGTCCAGCCCCGATCATCCCCGACGAAGAGCACCTTGAGCGGGCTGCCATCGGCGAGAACCCGGCCCGTGGTGTCGACGATGCGAATCCTTAATTCGTGAACCTTCATCTCCCGCCCCGCAACGATCTCCGGAGGTAATACGGTCATCTCGATCGTTGCGCGACGCACCAGCTCACTGCCACGATAGGTCAGCCCTTTCGTTTTCACGACGAGCCCAACCCGGGTGGGGAAGAAGGAGATGACAGAGCTCTTCGAAGCGACGGAGACCGCCTCCTGGGCGACGGTCACACTTCCGGCCATTCCCAAGAAAACCAGGCCGTAGGCGAGTGCCTCGCACCATCGCACTCTGTTTGCCATCATCGTCTCCTTCCCCCGCGCCGGTCTTTCGCGCCGGTTTGATCTAGCGCGCCTGCTTGAGGTACTTGAGGAACTCGGAATCTGTCGTGATCAAGAGCTTAGTGTCCTTCCTCAGCGAGCGCTCCCAGGTCTCTAGCGATTTGGTGAAAGCGTAGAACTCAGGATCGCGGTTGTAGGCCGCGGCGTAGATCTGCGTCGCCTTGGCGTCGGCCTTACCTTGCACTTCCTGGGCCGTCTTATAGGCCTCGGAGCGAATTTTGCGCAGCTCGCGCTCCATCTGACCCCGAATCTCTGCGCTGACACCCTGCCCTTCGGAGCGATAGCGCTCGGCGATGCGCTGGCGTTCGGAGATCATTCTCGAGTAGACCTTCTTTCGCACGGACTCGATGTAGTCCAGCCGTTTGATACGAACATCGACGAGTTCGATGCCGTATTCGCTGGCCTTCTTCGCCGCCAGCTTGAGTATCTTCTTTTCGATTCCGGTTCGTCCTGCCGTGATCTTTTCAAACTTACCGGTGGGCGAGTCCTTGAAGTCGTCGCTGATCTCGAAGGCGCGGTTCGTGCTGCGCACGGCCTCGATCAGATCGAAGGAAGCCACGACATCACGGGTTGTCCCATCGATAACGTCGTCGAGCAAGGTCTGGGCCCGAGTCTCATCCCGAGCAACTTGGAAATACTTCAGCGGGTCGGCAATGCGCCAGCGCGCGAAGGTGTCGATTTCGATGTATTTCTTGTCCCGTGTCGGGACCTGATTGCGATCGCCGTCCCAAGCAAGCCAGCGCTTATCAAAACGATTGACCTTGTCGACGAAGGGCACCTTGTACTTGAGTCCGGGGGTGTCCTTGATCCCGCCCCGAGGCTCACCGAAACGCGTGATGATGGCCTGCTCAGGCTCGGAGACGATGTAAAAAAACTGCGGCGTCAGAACCAACGCGACCAACACCAGGACGAGAAGAACGAGACGGGTGTTCATTTGACACCTCCCTTCGTGGCCGCCGCCGCCGGCAGGATAGCGCCCTGCCCAGAGAGATTGATTACTGGCAACATGTTCTTGAGCTTTTCGTCCACGACGATCTTCTCGCCGAGCCGAGGGAAGACCTTGCTGATGGTCTCGAGGTAAATCCGGCGCCGGGTCACTTTCGGCGCCTTGCGGTACTCTTCATAGAGCGCGAGAAAGCGCGATGCATCACCCTCGGCGTTGTTGACGCGCTCGAGAGCGTAGCCTTCGGCGCGGCGGATTTGCTGCTCCGCCTCACCCTGGGCACGAGGCACGGCCTTGTTGTACTCGGCACGCGCCATGTTCATGAGCTGCTCCTTCTCTTGGATCGCTTGGTTGACCTCGTTGAAGGAGGGCTTGACCTGCTCCGGCGGGTTGACATCCTGAAGAACGACCTGCTCGACACGAATGCCGGTGTCGTACTTGTCGCACAAATCCTGCAACATGATCTTGGCGTCTGCCGCGATCTTGGTGCGCCCAATGGTCAGCACCTCGTCAACGCTGTGATCGCCGATGACGGCACGCATCACGGCCTCTGAGAGGTCGCGGAAGGTGCCTTCGACATCATCCACCTTGAAAAGGAACTTGTAGGGATCACCGATCTTGTACTGGACGATCCACTCGACATCGGCGACATTGAGATCCCCAGTGAGCATCAACGACTCGCGCTTGTAGTTTCCCGTGTCGTACTGTGTCTGGCGCGCGGCACTTAGGGTTCGGAAGCCGAACTCCTGCTTGAGCTGGCGCCGAAGCGGAACCAGCCTAATCTGCTCGATGAAGGGAATGACGGCGTGGAGACCGGGACCGTAGGTTTCCCCGGTGAAGCGGCCAAGGCGCAGCTTGAGCGCCTCCTCTTCCGGACCGACTTGGTAGAGCGAGTTGAACGCCACGAGCAGAACGACGACAAGAACAACGAAGATCCCGACCGTCTGCCCTGGCAGCTTGGGCAACTTGGGCAGCTTGGGGAGGCGGATCTCCTGATTGGCACCAGGCCAGTTCGGACCGCTGGACATGACTTCCTCCTTGTCCCGCATGATTCACGGAGCGCTCGACTGCGCCCTCGCTGCGAGCTTGAATGACGCGGGCTGTTATTCTGGGCAGGCGTACGCGTCGCAAGTGGCGGCGTTGCTGGCCCAGGTGCGGATCATAACCGTTCGCGCGCTCAGATGGGCGGGTGGACGCAGGCACGTTATGAATGGTCCCCCGAAGCCCTCCGCCGGGCAGAACTAAACTAGGCGCAAAAGCCCCCTCGGCGTGCAACAGGCCAAGGCGGTGCGCGCCACGATGCGGCGCAGGGCGCCCCGCGAGACCGAGATCTTGTGGGTCGGATCGAGGCGCCGCTCGCTCGCTCGCAGCTCGCGCAGCGTGGCCAGGCCCAGGGCAGCAGGAAGCGCCGTCGCCAGCCGCAGCGAGATGGCCCAGCGGGGCAGGCGGGTCGTGTAGACCAAACCTCCGAGGAGCCCGCACCAGGCGCGGGATTCCCAGCGAGCGAGCAGCGGCGCGAGGAGCTCGCCCGCGCCCGGGTCGAGCAGATCTGCTGGCTCGAGACCCACCGCCGCGAGCTCGTCCGCGGGGAGAAAGCAGACCCCTCGCCGTAGGTCGCGGGGGAGGTCGCGCAGGATGTTCACGAGCTGCAACGCGCGCCCGTAGCGGCGACCTGCGACTTCCAGAGCGACCTGCGCTGCCGGGGATACAACCCAACGATGACGGACCAGCAACCGGGTCCAGAACACGCCAACGCAGCCCGCGATACCCTCCGTGTACGCCGTCAGCGCAGCCGCGTCGGAAAGAGCCACGAGCTGGCCCGCAGGAAAGAACGCCAGCTCGCCCTGCATGGTGGCGAGCAGGCGATCGACAACGGTGGCGACCTCTGCACGCTCTGGTGGCGAAAGGCCACGAAAGCGCTCGAGCAGAGGCTCGATCCGGCACAGCAAGGCAGCCTCCGCACGCTCGGTCGCTCCCGCCGTAAGGCTCGGGGGCGCGGCCAGCGCCGCGACCGCCTCGGCCGCGCCGCTCCCGCCGGAGAGGACCCCTCGCAGCTCCGAGAGCAGGCCCAGGCGCGCTTCCCTCGGAGCCAACTCCGTATCTGCGATCGTGTCTCCAGCCCGCGCCAGCAAGTAAGCGACCTCAACGGGAGCGCGCAACACCCGTGGCAGAGCTTGAATCGAAAGAGCGAAGCTCCGCGAGCTGCGACGCAGGATCTCCCGCTCGGTCGGAAAGGTCTGAGAAGAGGTGGACACCACCGCATTATCGCGGATTCTTGGCGCGGCGGCCTTCTCCCATCCAGGAGGGTGGCGCAGGTCGTATCAGGTTCCTACATTTCCAGGAGAGGATCCTGTCCTGACGGGAGGTACCGGTGCGCAATCAGAGAGGAAACGGTCGGCTCGGAGTCATCATCTGGCTCGCGCTCATGGGCTCGGCGGTATTCGCCGCCGTGAGGATCATCCCGGTCAAGGTGGCCGTGTACGAGTTCCATGACTTCTGCGAGCAACGCACACGCTTCGCAGCGACTCGCGGTGGCCGATTCAACGCCGAGAAAATGATCAAGGAGATCCTTGACAAAGCCAAAGACGTTGAGATCCCCTTGAACAAGAAGCAGATCAAGCTCAAACGTACTCGCAATGCCATCACCCTGAAGGTTCGACACGAGGTCGAGGTCGACCTCGCCGTCTACACCTGGGTCTGGAAGTACGATGAGAAGTACGAGAGCTTCCGCATGTGACGCACGACTCCTGGCGGGATAATGCGTGTGACGGGCGGCCAGTGGCCGCCCGTTCCTTTGCTGCCCCTATCGCGATCTGGACAACGAAAGCAGATCGGCAGGCGAGGCACGCGCGGGTCGCGATCTCGCTCTGCCTTGGCGATTGGCATGCGGCAAAAGACCGCGCAGCGTCTCAGAGATCAGTTGACATGACCGCGGGTGATGACCGCGTGGATACGCGGGTTGCCGAGCCGGTAGATCATGTCGCGGCGTTCGGGCGCATCGAGAACGAGCAGATCACAACGCTTGCCAGGCTCGAGACTGCCGCATTGATCCTCGAGCCCTGACGCGACCGCCGCGTTGATCGTCGCGGCCACGATCGCCTCGTCAACCGAAAGCCCACAGTACAAGCACGCGAGCTGCATCATCAGCGGCATCGACTCACTCGGACAACTCCCCGGATTCAGATCCGTCGCCAGAGCCACGGCAACCCCAGCGTCGATCATGGCCCGGCCATCGGCGTAGTCGTGGGAACGCAAAAATAAACAGGCACCCGGCAAAAGTACGGCGACCGTTCCCGCGTGCGCGAGCGCCTCACGGCCGGCGGCTGAGAGCTGCTCGAGGTGATCCGCGCTTGTCGCGGCGCAAGCTGCGGCGAGCTCGGCTCCTCCATCGGCCCCGAGCTGGTCGGCGTGAAGCTTCAGGCCAAGCCCTGCGGCTCGCCCCGCCTCGAGCACCCTTCGCGCTTCGTCGAGAGAGAAAGCGTGTTCGTCAACAAAGACGTCCACGAAGCGAGCAAGCTCGCGATCGGCAACCGCAGGGATCATCTCCTGGCAAAGCTGGTCTAGGTAACGCGCGCGCGCAGCAGCAGATCCGCGCGCCTCCCGAGGCAGCGTGTGGGCACCAAGAAAGGTGGTGACGACCTCTTGTAAAGACGAGCGGCCAAGCTCCCGGCCGACCTCGAGCATCTTATACTCCGCGGTCGGCTCGAGCCCATAGCCGCTCTTGATCTCGACGGCCGTCGTACCCAAAGCGCTCATCCGCGAGAGGCGAGAGCCGGCGACTGCGAGCAAGGCGTCGAAGCTCGCCGCCCGGGTCGCTTCCACGGTGCGCAGGATGCCTCCACCCTCCGCGAGAATCTGAGAGTAGCTCGTTCCAGCCAGGCGTCGCTCGAACTCGTCGGCCCGATCGCCACCCCAGACGAGATGCGTGTGTGTGTCGACCAAGCCGGGTAGCACGGCGCGGAAACCCGCGTCATAACGCAACGCATCGGGAGCGACCTCCACCTCTCGCGCCAGCTCGGACTCCGGCCCCACCCAGACGATCGCACCATTTCGCGCGGCGAGCGCGCCATTTTCTACCACGGCGACCTGAGACTGGTCGTCGCCTGCAAGCGCTCCCCTCTCCGTCGCTCGCTTCGTGGGTGCACAAGTCGCCAGCTCTGAAGCGCCGACAAGGACGAAGTCGGCGAAAGGCCGCCCCGGCATCATCCGACTTTCGGCGTGTCGGGAGCGGGCGGCCGCGGAGAGCGAGCACGCAGCTTCTCCGCGACGCCGACCTCTTGATGGCGAAGCTCAAGCAGCCGTCGATGCTCGTCGAGCAACCCACGCAGCCGGTTCTCGAAGGTTTCACGCTCGACCTTCAGCCGCAGGATCTGCTGCTCGATGCGCGTCATTTCCGCGCGGGTCCGTGAGATCATCTGCTCGGCGTGTCGGCGAGCCTCCGCGATGATGCGCCCCGCCTCCGTCTCCGCCATCGCCCGGCGCTCCTCGACGAGACGCTCCGTGGAGGCGAGAGCCTCGACAAGGGTCCGCTCACGTTGGCGGAAACCCTCGACCTCCTCACGCGCCGCCGTGAGCATCCGCGAGAGCTCATCCTTCTCGAGATTCGTCTGAGACAAGGCATCCGCGCAGGAACGCAGGAAGGCATCGACCTCGGCGCGGCGGTAGCCACCGAACCCCGCCTTGAAGGCGTGCGACTCGATGTCGAGTGGTGACAGGGGCATAGAGCGCTCTCCCGATAAATCCTCGGCAGCCACACGATAGGGCTTCCGCTCGCGCGTGTAAAGGCGGCGCAGGGAGGCGGACCGCCCGGCGTTCAGCCGCTCGAGGGCGGCCAGGGTCGGCGCGGACCGAACAAGGCCGTCCCGATCCGCACCAAGGTCGCGCCCTCCTCGATGGCCACCTCGAAGTCGGAGGACATGCCCATCGAGAGATGCCTCATCGCCACCCCCTCGATCCGCGAGGCCTTCACTTCCCTCGCCAGCTCCGCCAGTCGGCGAAACGCGGGCCGCTGGGCTTCAGGAGCGTTGGCGGGAGGCGGGATCGTCATCAACCCCTCGATGCGTAGGCCTTCAAAACCAGCAAGTCGCTCGAGCAAGGGTAACAATGCTGCGGGTTCGACCCCACCCTTGCTCGACTCGCCACCGAGTTTGACCTCGATCAGTCCCCGCACGGGCTCCTCGCGCTCGCAGCCGAGGCGGTCGAGAGTCTCCGCAAGGCGTAGCGAATCGACCGAGTGGATCAACTCGAACAAAGCGACCGCCTTACGCGCCTTGTTGCGCTGCAAGCGACCGATGAAGTGCCAGTGCAGCTCAGCCGCCTCTGGCACTTTGCCGGCCGCCTCCTGGACGCGATTCTCGCCGAAGCTCCGGACACCCTGAGCTGCGACAAGCCGCACGAACTCGACCGGATGGGTCTTGCTCACGGCGATGAGCTCGATCTGAGCGGGATCCCGACCGGCCCGCCGCACCGCGGCGCGGATGCGCTCCTGAACGCTCTCGACGCGCTGCCTGAGACTCATGTGTGCCTTCCTCATCGACGCGAGGCCGCCACAACAACAAGCACCCTCCGGGAAATGCGAATAGGGCTTCAGCAGGGGCCTTTGCGGCCCGACCCACGCTCGTCCATGGCCCGATTCGCAAGAGCATCGGCCTGCTTGTTCTCCGCGCGCGGCACGTGATGAATCTCAAAGTGCGCAAAGCGCCTCGCGAGCATCTTGACCTCGTCGAAGAGTTCGCGCAGATGCGCCTGCTTGACCCGATAGACACCCGTGACCTGGCGTTGAATGAGCTGGCTGTCGGTAAACAACTCGATACGCCGCACATCCATTTCGAGCGCGAGGCGCAGCGCCGCTATCAACCCCTGATACTCAGCGACGTTGTTCGTTGTTTCACCAAGAAAGCCCCACGCATCACACGGCGATGCGCCGTTGCCTCGAAGGAGGTGAACTCCCCATCCGGCGGGCCCTGGATTGCCCCGTGATCCGCCATCGATCCAGGCTCGGGCCTGCATGAATCAACCGGCCTGCGGGGCCGAGCCGGGCCGAGGACCCGTCTCCCCCACCGGTGACCTCCCGTCCGAGTCATCGTCCGCTGCAAGCTCATCCGGGACAAAGAGCAACCGGCGGCAGCTATCGCAACTCACCAGATCGGAGCCACGGCGGACGAGCGCGACAACCTGCGGTCGCAGCTTGACATGACAGGCCGAACATGCCCCGTTGACCACCGCGGCCATGGCGATGCCAGCCCGTGCGCGAAAGACGGCTTCGAAACGCTGAACATCAGCCGGGGAAAGCTCCGAGACGATCTTTTCACGCAACTCAGCGAGTTCGACCAGGCGTACGCGCGCGTTCTCGCCGTCTTTACTGACCCGCACCTTCTCAGCGTCGATCTTTTCTCTCTCCGCCGAAATCAGCGTGTCGGCCTCAGCTGCGGGCTCTGCAAGCTCATCGATCTGTTCGTCGCACTCCGCGATGCCCGCCGTGAGCTGGCCGAGCTGGGTCTTCGTCGCGTCGATCTCGTTCAAGACGGCGCTATACTCCCTTTGATTGCTCACGGTCATCAGTTTCTTTTGTGCCTTTTCAAGTCGCAGCGTAGCAGTTGAGCGCTCTTCGTCGAGTTCCCTTCTCCGCTGAACGAGAGCTTCGTGAGTCAAACGTGCCGATCCGATCTCCTCGATCGTTGCTTGGAAAGCAGCATCGAGCTCCTCGAGTCGCGCGGGAGCCTTGGCCTGACGAAGCTCGAGGTCTCTGATCTCGAAAGCGATCTCCTGCAGCTGCACGAGATGGCGAATGCTCTGTTTCAAATCCCGTCCTCCGAACGTCCCATCCACCGCTTCGTCTCAGGTCCAGGGGCTTGGTGGGCCCACCAGGGCTCGAACCTGGGACCAGCTGATTATGAGTCAGCCGCTCTAACCATCTGAGCTATGGACCCCAAACCCGTAGTTTATCATAAGGGATGAGAAAGACCTTACTCCAAGCACGCGCCAGAAGCCGCGTCTCACTTGTCCTCGCCGCCGCCGCTTTGGCGGTGGCTTTCGTGTGGCCCGCCGCGGCGAAGGAATCAGGCCCGATCCGCATCCCCCACACCCAACACGAGCTGGTTAGTCGCGTCCAGATCGATGTCTCCGTTATCGATCCTCGCGCGACCGGCTGGGCCTCTGTACGCGGCATTCCCCGTAATGCCTTCAAGTTGCGCCTCGATGGACGACCCCTTCGAGACGAAGCGGCCCGGGAGGTCGACTTCGACGAAATCTGCGCTGACCCCGCAAAGCCGGGGAAGGAGCTGCCCACCAAGAACCAGCCGGCAATCATCTCCCTGGTCGACCTCAACTACCTTTCCCCGGCCATGCGCCACGCTGTCGTCAAGGCGCTCGATGACTTGGCAGAGCACGCCGAGCGCCAATCGTTGCGCGTCAAGATCCTCGTCTTCTCTCGGCACATCGAAAACCTGACCCATGGCTTCACCTCGGACCCCAGCCAGATCCGCCTCGCCGCCCGCCTGCTCGACCAGCGGCTATCCACGGGACCTTCGAGCGGCGGGTTGGACGGCATCCCTGAGCTGATCAACACGGATCCGAGGGCCGTCGTAACTTCAAGTGAACCGACCCCGGGGCTCCTCGGCAACGATGCCAAGGATCCCAGCCGGAAACAACCGGCGATCACCGTGGTGCGATCCCGGGCCGGCCAAACTTTCCAGATGCGAGACCAAAGCCCACTCCTTTTTGCACCCGAACGAACTCTCGTCGAAGCTGATATCGACCCACGCCCCTCTCTCGCTGCGCTTGAGTCCGTGCTGGTCGCCCATGCTGCGATGCCGGGACGCAAGGCTCTCGTCCTCTTCTCGAGTGGCTGGTTCGAACTCGATGAAGAGCTGTGGATCTCGCGCCTCGGTGGCGCCCTCCAAGCGGCTCAGCGGGGCTTCACGATCTGGGCCGTCGATGCCCGAGGGCTGACCGGACAGCGCTCACTCACCAACAACTCCCGGCTCATGAACCACCTCGCCGCCTCCACTGGTGGTGAAGCCCTTCACTCGGCGGGCCGGCTCTCGGTGGCCTTCGATCGAGCTCTCTCCCAGCTCTCCTGTTACTACTTATTCACCATCCCTGTGAAGCCTCCCCAAAAGGGCCCGCGAAGGCACACCGTCACGGTGGATCTCGACACCCACGCTTATCCCCAGTACTGGTCATACCGCGTCCGTTCTGCAGCGGGCTTCACTCTGCTCGGTGCACAGATGGCTCGCGAGCGGCGACGTATCGCCGCATTGATGGAGCCAGATGCCTATGCTTTTCCGGAAGTCCGCGTCACGGCCGCATATCCCCGCAAGGTAGGCCAGCGGCTAGAGATTCCAGTCGAAAGCTCGATCCTGCTCAGCGATCTCCTGTTTCAAGACGACGGTGAAGGTCACTTCCTCGCCCACATC
>CAYSMT010000013.1:0-14921 GCA_964432135.1 uncultured Acidobacteriota bacterium | reverse complement strand
CAGGAGGATGAGGAGGACGATGCGCGCGAGGATGGCGCCGAGAAGGAGCAGGTGTTCATTCTGCCGAGCGAGGGCGGCGAGGCGCGACGGCTGAGCGAGTGCGGGGAGGGGGTTGATCTTTACCGCTGGCTCGCCGATGGTTCGGGGGTCGTCACTCTGGGCCAAGCCAGCCGCGCCGTCGCTGAGCTTGGATTCCGACGCCGTCGTCGCGAAAACCACGATGATGGCGTTGTCGTTGGCTCGGAGATCCCCACCTGGGAGATCTGGCTGCACCCGATCGATGGTGAGCCGAGGCGTCTGCTCGCGGGGGCCAAAGGCGTCGACGACTTCGATATCTCGCCCGATGGCAAGCTGCTGGCCTACGCAACGACCCACACCGGCAGACCGGAGGATAGCGAGCGTTCGGAGGTCATGATCCTCGATCTCGAGACGGGGGTGACGCGGCGGGCGTCCGATAGACCTGGGGGCTGCGAGACCGGACCTCGCTTCGCCAGCAACGGGCGCCATCTCTTTTTCTCGGCCTGGAACGACCCACGCTGCTTGTTCAGCCGCCAGGAACTCTTTGCCGTCGATCTCTCGCGCGATGAGCCCAACGCCCAGGCTCTGCTCGGGGCCATCGACCGGGATCTCGAGGAGTACATTCCGCTGCCCGATGGCCGCGTTGCGGTCCTCGTCGCCTGGGGGATGGAAAGCCGACTGGTATGGCTCGACCCGGTTCAGGGCCAGCATGAGTTCGCTCCGATCGAGGGTAAGTTCCTCGCTTCGATGGCCGTGGCGCGCGAGAGTGGGCGCCTCGTGCTACGGGTCGAGGATGCAGCTTCTCCGCCGGAGATCGCCTGCGTCGATCTGGGTTGCGGCAAGGTCGCGAGACTCACGGAATTGAACTCCCAGGCCTCCTCCTGGCAGCGCGCTCAGCGGCGCGTCGTTCGCTGGGAGAACGAAGGCTTCGAGCATGAGGGTTTGCTGCTGCTTCCTGCCGAGTCATCGTCACCGCCGCCGGTGCTGGTGTGGATCCACGGTGGGCCCCACTGGCGCGTGATCAACACGCTTCGGGTCTACGAGGCTGAGGTTCTCGCCGCGGCGGGTTGGGCCGTCTTCCTCCCCCAATACCGCGGCTCATCCGGTGGGCCGGAGGCTTACTCCCTCGCGATTCGCGAGGATCTTGGTGGTGCGGACGCCCGGGATGTTCTCGCGGGTCTCGATCATCTGGCCGAGCAGGGTCTTGTCGACACCGCGCGGGCGGCCTGTGCGGGTGCGAGCTACGGCGGCTATCTGACGAATTGGCTCCTGGCGACGAGCGAACGCTTCCGGGCGGGGATCTCTATCTGCGGCATCTTCGATCTGGCGCAGGATTACGCGAGCTCAGACTATTTTTCCTGGGAAGAGCACTATCTTGGTGGCCGGCCCTGGGAGAAGCCGGAGCTCTATCGAGAGCGCTCGCCTTTGACTCACGCCGCATCGATTCAGGCGCCCGTATTGATCCTGCAGGGGCTGGAAGACGACAACACCCTGTTCACCAACAGCAAGGGGCTTTACCGTGCGCTCGTCTCGCTCGGATGCACGGCCGAGTTCGTGCTTTATCCCCGGGAGGGTCACGGACTCTCTGAGCCTGCGCATCGTCTGGACGCACTCAGTCGCATCGTGGATTGGCTCGGGCGGCACGTGAACGATCGAAACGGCGCTCATATTCCCGGACGCGAGATCGACGACGGCATCGTGCGCCTCGTCCCGCTCGGGCATGTGCTCAAACGCGAGATCTCTGGTGTACGCCCCGCCGTGGGCCGGACCTTCCTCGAGGTCTCCGTCTTGATCGAGGCTCACGAGGGCGGGCCGGAGTACCTACGACTCGTTCCCTGTGGAGGCAGCTCCGATCTCGTTCTTGTCGATCCTGCCGGTGATGTCTATCGCCCCGTCGGTTTACCAGTGGATGTCCACGGCCAGCAGGTGCTCTTCAGCGGTCGTGGCGCTCTCGAGTCGTGGATGGGTGAGCAAGGACAGCCCCCCTCGCTGCCGGCTTGCGTCGTGTTTGAGGTGCCACTCGATTGGCAGGTCTATGAGCTACGCGTTTCTGATCTGCCCCCTGTTCTGCTTGACGTTCGGCCCGAACCTGACGAGGACAGCGAGGAGGACTTAGCCAGCGAGACGACCGGCGCATAGGTGCGTGTCGGAGAGAGCGCTCACCTCCGTGCTGGCGCATCATGCGGCTGGGCTGGCTGTTCCTGGATCGTGAGACCGTGGCCGGCTCTGCCAGGGGTTCTCCCGTGGCTCGGCCGGCCTCCCATCAGAAGCTATTGTCTCCATCGAGTAGGTTACCCAGGCCGCCGAGGATCGAGCCCTCGCCGCGGCTACCGCCCTTCTGGGGCGCCGCGCTGAGCATGCGTCCCGCGAGCCGCGAGAAGGGCAGAGACTGCAGCCAAACGTGACCCGGCCCTTGCAGCGCTGCGAAGAAAACCCCCTCGCCGCCGAAGAACATCGACTTGATGCCACCGACCTGCTGGAGATCGAAGTTGACTGAGGGGTCCATGGCGACGATGCAGCCGGTGTCGACGTGGAGCTGCTCTCCGGCCTTGAGCTGGCGCTCGATGATCGTTCCGCCAGCGTGAACGAAGACCATGCCGTCGCCCTCGAGCTTCTGCATGATGAAGCCTTCGCCGCCGAACAAACCCGTAAGGATCTTCTTCTGGAAATGAATACCGATCGACACGCCCTTCGCTGCGCAAAGGAAGCTGTCCTTCTGACAGATCAAGGTGCCTCCGCGCTCCTTGAGCGAGAGCGGGATGATCGTGCCCGGATAGGGAGCGGCGAATGCGGCGTGGGCTTTCCCCTGACCCTCGTGAGTGAAGACCGTCATGAAAAGGCTCTCGCCGGTGATCAGACGCTTTCCCGCACCAACGAGTTTGTCAAAGAAGCCACCGGACTGTTGCTTGGCCGAGCCGTCGCCGAAAACGGTGTGCATGACGACGCGCGAGTCCTTGTACATCATCGTTCCGGCCTCGGCGACGGCGCTCTCCCCTGGGTCGAGCTCGATCTCAACGAACTGCATGTCTTCGCCAAAGATCTTGTAGTCGATCTCGTCCGAGAGCGTGCCGTGAACGGGTGTTGGAGGAGGTGCGGCAGCATCGCGGCCGAATTCGGCCACGGAAGACCCCGGCATCCATTCGGCAAAGCCCTCGCGCCACACGAGGCCCTCAGGATGGGCTGCCAATTGCTGCCTCATCGCGGCTTGGTCCATCGGGCCCCATTGCTTCCCGTTGTAGCTGAAGTACCACTGACTCATGGCGAGCTCCTTGATCTCGGGCGCTCCGGCGCCGCGGGATGATGCGTTGGATGATTATTCAGGGTCGATCTCATGGTGCAACCGTGCCACGACCTCATCGGTGATCCCGAGGCGCTGGGCCAGGCGATGCAGGTAGTCATGCTCTTCTTTCGTGTCGACGGTGATCGCCAGCAAGGAGGCGGCGTAGAACTGCTCGGCCATTTTCTGATTGTCGACGAGTGGGAGAAGTTCCTCTAGATCCGGTGGTTGCACCAGCTCTTGCTCAAGGAAGGCGCGTTCTTGCTCGTCCGCGCCGTTTTGCGCGAGCCGGGTGAGGATCGCTTGCCGCTCTGCAGCATCGATTTCGCCATCGGCTGCTGCCGCGGCGATCATTGCGCGGATCAAGATGATCGCTTTCTCCTGGCTATCTTCCGCGACAGAAGAGGGCTCGGAGGCCGTCGAGGCGGATGCCGGTGAAGCTGCGGGCGGTGGTGGCGGTGGTGAGGAGTTCCGTGTCGCCGGTGGCGGTGGTGGCGCGGACGGGGGCGCGGTGCCCTGCTTGTCCTTCGTGAGGTGTTCGAAGGCCGCGATGGCAACGCCAAAGAGCCCAAGGCCGATGGCTCCGGCGCCCACGGTGCCGAGCTCGCGACGGATTCCCTTCTTGACCATGCGGCCGAGAAGCCGCTGTGCGTTGAACATGCCTCTAGCTCCTTAATGCCGAATCGTTCGACAAGACGGCTCGGATTATACGGTGAGGGTCGTCTTAAGGTTGCCGGAGCGCCGTCATGGTGCGAGCTGACGCGCGATAAGCGCGGCACTGGCGCGGGCTTCACCGGGAATCAAGCGCACGCAGTGCACGGTTTGGAGGGCTTGGCCGAGCTCGGCGAGCAGGCGCGTCGGATCACCGCCGACGGAGGCGAGCAGCTGCCCACCGGGCCGGCGGTTTTGAATCTCTCGGCCGAGCAGGAAGAGCGTTTCGCTCACGACGAGGGGCTCGAGGCGCGGGGTGCGCGACGTATCGTGCTCGAGCGAAGCCACGACGCCGTACTCGAGCAGCAGGGGTGCCAGCTCATCGAGCAGGTCGTCGAGGCGCTTGGCGCGAACGCGTTTCGGATCGATCATGAAGATGAGCTCCGCCCCGCGAGCCTCGATCAGCTCAAGCCCCGGTAGACCCTCGAGACTCTCGCGTACGGGGTTCGTGGTACCGGCACAGAGCAGGGAGAAGGCGTAGGGTGCATCGGCCGTGGCCGCAACACGTTCGTCGCCGATGAGTACGATGGCAGCGATCTGACAGGGCTGCGTGGCGAGCCTCTTCGGGTCGAGCTGCGTCGGGTCGAGTCGTCTCGGCGCCCCGATGGCACCATCGCTTGGGTTGCTGGATCGTTCCGGGAGCGAGCCCGTTGCGGCGGCGAGATCGGCGGCGGCGCCCGGACGGATGCCCGCGGCCTTGAGAAAGGGGTGGATCCGTCCGCTCGAGCGCTCGAGCGGGGCGAAGTCGTCGGAGAGCAGTCGAAAGCCGCGTTCGATCAGCGCGAGGGTCAACGTTGTCTTGCCCGAGCCCGAGGGGCCGGCGACGAGCAAGGCGCGACCCTTGCGCTCGAGGGCCGCAGCATGGAGGACCAGAAAATCTTTCACCCCGTCGAGCAGGGCCCGAAAGACGATGCCGACGGCCTGCTCGATCGCGTTGTCGGGAACGAGCTCAAGAATCTCCTCGCCCACCGAGACCCGCGGTGGTGCAGGATCGAAGCGCGCTTCGATGAGGGTCTCGCGCAGGGTGGCCGATCGTATCGCGTTGCTGCCATCGATGAGGAAGCTTCCGAGTCGCGTTTTGAGCGCATCGCACAGCAGCGCGGAGTCCGTGATGAGGCCGACCGTTGAGCCGAGTGCGCAAAGGTCGATGCGGTGGGGCGTCGAAAGCATGATGGGATTATAGGGGTGCGCTGCCGTCCAGGCGCCGGTGAGGGTCGAGACCTCCCTCACAGGTGGACACGAAGTCTCGCAGCACAAAGGCGGAAGAAGGTATAGTATGCGCCCAGAGATGAGACACCGTATCGGCGCGACCGATTTGCCCACCAATGGGCACTTGCGAGGGTATGGGTGGTGCCGGGTATGACCTCCCGCCCCCGTGATGGGTCGACCAAAGCAGCTCCCGTGATGCGCTTCGACCGTCATCCTCGGTCGTTTGCGGGGAATTTTTACGTCTATGCCGTGCTCTCCCGCCGTGCGCGCGGCATTTCGATCGGCGTCAATCTCAACCCGGACAAGGTCTGCAACTTCGGCTGTATCTACTGCCAAGTGGATCGCAGTCTCGCCCCGAAAACGCGCCGGGTGGATGCGATACGCCTCCTGGCTGAACTCGAAGCGATCCTCGATGCCGCCGCCGAAGGCGGCCCCGAAGGGCTCGTGTCTCTCGATGCCGTACCTGTGTCCCATCGACGCTTGGCGGACCTTGCCTTCTCGGGAGACGGGGAGCCGACCTCCCACCCGGAGTGGGCGACAT
Organism: uncultured Acidobacteriota bacterium; assembly: GCA_964432135.1. GTDB lineage: Bacteria > Acidobacteriota > Polarisedimenticolia > J045 > J045 > JANTFM01. The sequence goes on along the minus strand of CAYSMT010000013.1, from coordinate 9,165 downwards.
GGGTTGAAAAGATTGCGGCGCTCATCGAGGAGCGTTCGCTCGTTCTCCCGATGACCTTGATCACGAATGCGAGCCTCTTCCATCGCCCGCGGGTGAAGGAGGGGCTTGACCTGCTTGCCGAGAGGGGAGGGCAGGTTTGGGCTAAATTGGATGCGGGAAGCGAGGAGCACTACCGGCAGGTCGCCGGCAGCGCGCTCCCTTTTCGGCGCATCCTCGACAACATCCTGGAGGAGGCCTGTCGTCGGCCTCTCGTTATCCAGTCCCTGTTTTATCGCCTCAGAGACGAGGGTCCCCCGCGAGCCGAGATCGAAGCCTGGGCTGACCGCTTGGCAGCGATCGTCGCGGAAGGAGGATCTTTGGCTGGCGTGCAGGTGACAACGGTGTCCCGAAAACCGCCGCGTCCCGACGTGGGATCGATTGATCGAAACGATCTCGAGCTCATCGCCGAGACGGCAAGAGCGCGGATTCCCGGTGTCGTCGTGGAGGTTTTTCCTGCCCTGTCGGGTCGGACAGCAGCCTCTGCCTCGCCGGAAGATGCTCGGGAGCATCCTCGAGGGGAGACGAGAGAATGAGCGCGATGGGCGGAGTCCTCCGGAGGAGACGATTCAGTGGCAGAGAAGAAGAACAAAGTCATGTTGATCAACGTCACGCACTCCGAAGAGAGTCGCCTGGCGATCCTGAGTGGCGGCACGCTTGATGCTTTTGAGATCGAGACCTTCGATCACCGCTCGACCAAAGGCAACATTTACAAGGGGAGGATCGAAACAGTTCACGTGGGCCTTGGGGCCTGTTTTGTCGACATCGGTGAGGAACGCGCCGCTTTCCTTCCGCTCGATGAGGTTAACTTCAAGGTACACCCGGCGCGTAAGGACACCGGAAAGGGGCGGATAGAAAACCACCTGCAGCGAGGCCAGGAGCTGTTGGTTCAGGTCGTGCGAGATGCCTATGGATCAAAGCCGCCGACTCTCTCGACCTACTTTTCTCTTCCGGGTCGCTACCTCGTGCTCACCCCCTTCGACGGTAGTCAGGGAATCTCTCGCAAGCTCTCCGACAAAGCACGAGAGAGGATCCGCTCCGTGCTCGAATCCCTTCCCGTTCCCGAAGGTTTTGGGATCATCGCCCGCACGGCGGGGGGGGGTGCGACCAAGCTCGAGATGCAGCGCGATCTCAAGTACCTTCTCAGATTGTGGGAGAAGATCGACGAGGCTTCGCGTACTCGCGCTCCCAAGTTGATCTACCAGGAACGCAGCTTGGTCATTCGCACGATCCGTGATTTGTACTCGCCCGAGATCAGCGAGATTCTAGTTGACGATGAGGCGACCTGTCGGGAGATCGAGCAGTTTTTTGATGTTGTCTTGCCGCACAAGAAGAAGACCGTCAAGCACTACACTGGCGACCGGCCGATCTTCAACAAGCACAACCTCGAGGAGCAGATCGAGAACATTTTCCGTCGCCGCGTACCGCTGGCTTCGGGGGGGGCTCTTGTCTTCGACACCACGGAAGCATTGACCTCGATCGATGTCAATTCCTCGCGAATGAAACAGGAAGGACACATCGAGGACACGGCATTCAAGGCCAACTATGAGGCGGCTGAGGAGATCGGGCGCCAGCTTCGGTTGCGCGATCTCGGCGGATTGATCGTCATCGACTTCATCGACATGCGTGCGTCAAAAAACGTACGTGCGATCGAGAAGGTGATGAAAGATTCGCTCAAACGGGACAAGGCGCGTTACGATATGACGCGTATTTCGCGTCTTGGACTGATGGAAATCAGCCGCCAGCGTCTCAACCCCAATAAGACTTCCCTGCGTTATACGGACTGCCCCCACTGCGAGGGCACCGGCTCAATCAAGACCGTCGAAGCGGCGGCGCTGCAGGCGCTGCGGCGCTTGCAGACACGAATCGTTCGAGGTGATCTCGAAAACGTAGAAGTCGTGCTGCCGCCCGACGTTGCGGCCTACATACTCAATCACAAGCGTCTCGATTTGGCGGGTTGGGAACGGCGCTATCGCACGCAGGTCATCGTGCGTGGCGACGAGGAGTTCAAGCGAGACGAATGTGAGCTTGATACAGTGATTCGTCCGAAGATCGCAGGTGCAGCGCCCGTTGTTGCAGCGCCAGTTCACGATGAGATTCTCGCGGAGCTCGAGCATGAACCGGAGGATGCCGCGGAGCCTGAGGAGGCCGAGGACACCGTCGAAGTGCAGGGCGAGAACGGCGCGGGCGTGACGAAAAAACGTCGTCGTCGTCGCCGTCGTCGCAAAAGCCGATCGAAAAGCGGTGCTACGGAAGAGGCAGTGCCCGCCGCTTCGAACGGCTCCGAGGAGGATGTCGAGGGGGGAACTCCGAGAGAGATTGAGACCGGCGAGCGAGAGCAAGCGGGCGTGGCGCCGGCCGGTGCCGTTGCTGTGGAGCAAGGCGAGCTCGATGCGGCCGGAGACGATGGCGAGGCAGCGGCCGATGAGGGCGACGGGTTCACACCAGCAAAAAAGCGCCGTCGTCGTCGCCGTCGGCGACGCAAGCCGCGGAGTACAGCCGCGGAGGAGGCGGTGAGCGCCGCGGCTGCGGTCGAGGAGAGAGCCGATGCGGAAGGGTCGACCGCGGTACTGCCGCCATTGGCAGCTCCCATTGTCGTCCCTGAGCGCAAAGGCGAACCGGCCCGTGCTCAGTGGTGGAAACAGCTCATCGGGAGTGTGTGATACGAGGCGCGCAAGGCACGTCGTCGTGCTTTGTGCCGGCATGCTTCATGCGAGTTCAGATCAGTGCCTGCTGAATATGGCGCTAGTGTGCAAGGTGAGCACGAATCTCTGCTAAGACAGCGAGCGCTATCTCGTGGGGCGTTTCAGCGCCGATGTCGATGCCTGCCGGCGCGAAGAGGCGTTCGAGCTGCGCAACGCTGGACAGCTTGCCCCTTGCGAGGAGATCCTTGCGCAGGTGTTGCGCTCGGGTCTTCGGTCCGATCAGACCGATATAAGGGACGGGTGAGGGCATCAGTTCCTCGATCAGCGCCAGATCCTGTTGGTAGTCGTGGGTAAGGACGACGGCGACGGTGTATTCATCGAGCGGCACCTTGTCCCGTATCTCCTCGGGCCGGGCCACATAGACCTCTTCGGCGAGGTGGAAGCGCCCCTTGTTGGCATAAGCTGGATTCTGATCGGTGACGAAGCTGCGCCAGCCCACTTCAGTGGAGAGCTTCACGAGTGGGCATGAGTCGAGTCCGCCGCCGAAGATCGCGATACGCAACGGTGGGCTCAGGCGCTCGAAGAAGACCTCAACCTCATCACCGAAGGCATAGGTCTTGTTTAAGCAGCGTCCCGTCTTGAGCACTTGGCGCGCGTCGGCGATGATGGCGTTCTCGAGGGGAGAGGTGGCCAGGGGGCTCCTCACCTGTCCCTTTGCGTCGAGCACTAGACGTGTTCCCGCTTCGGGCGCGTCCATGCCCTTCGCAGAGAAGATCGTCGCCACGACGAGGAGCTCTCGCGCTTCGGTGACTTCTCGAAGCAGAGCGATCGGTACCTCGTCCGCACGGCCGCTCAGCGGCTCGAGCAAGACTTCGATCAGACCGTCGCTCGGGTCGTCCTCCGTTGCGGGGTGTTGCGCGCGACGGGAGCACTCGGGAAAGCTGAAGGTCATGGCCGCGCCGGTGCTTTGAACATTGCGGGCTCTTTGGTGGAGCTCTTTGTCGACCATGCCACCGCAGAGTAGCCCGGCGTGTTGGCCGCCCTCGATCAGCAGCATCCGGGCACCCGGACCGCGGTAGGTGGCGCCCGTCGTACGGACGACGGTCGCGAGAGTGGCCGCAGGCCCGTTCTCGCCGACGGAGTCGTATGCGGCGAGGATCTCTTGGATTTCTTTCATGGAGCCAACCCTGTGTCCGGGCGCTCATGGGGGGCGCATCCGGTTAGCAAGGCAAGATTATAGTTTAATTAGTGATTAACGTCGCGGCTTTTCCGCCGAGACGAACCGCTTAATAAGCCGAAAAGCACGATAAGTTGCCCCGAAAAGCCCCGAAGGACGGGGTTCTTCAAGCCCCGTGGCCCATGCGCGGATGCGCTCGACGGCATGGAGATCGAGGGTCTGAAGCGCTCGGATGATCGGGCCCGGCCGCAGGGGATGGCGGGCGACACGCGCGACGGCTAGATCGAGCAGATACACGCCGCCGTCCTCGGCAACGAGGACGTTCGAGCGGTGCAGGTCGGCAATCGCTACGCCGCGCCTGTGGATGGCGTGAACGATCGCCGTGAGGGTCGTAAGGACTCCGTCGGGAAGCTCGTGATGCGGCCACTCCGGAAGCGCGCGTCCCGGGACCTTGACCAGCACGAGACGATCGGGCCCATCCATCCCCAGACACTCCGGTAGTCCTTCCAGCCCACCGAGCGCAGCGTAAGCTCGCGCCTCTCGGCGCAGCGCTGGGCGGCAGATGAGCACGCGTAACCACCACGCTTTGGAGGAGCAGTCCTTGATAGCGATCTCGCGACCCCCCTGGTGGGAGAAGCGTAGCAGCGCCTTGGTGGCGTTGCGCGGTCGCCCCGGCCGGCTCAGCGCCCCATCCTCCCGACGCGTGTCACTTGTGTTTTCCACGGATCCGGACGAAGGGATCCTCGGGGACGCGTCCCGTGAGCAGCCATGTGAAGGTGCCCGCCTTCTCGGGTAGCCCCAGCCTCCAGCTATAGTCCGCGAGCGCGCGCGCGAGGGTCGGGTCTCGCCCGAGCCCCGGGATGGCGCTGAAGGTGTACCGGAGGTGGTCGAAGGCCTCGACCGGCCGCTCGGCGTTGAAGGCAAGGCTGGCGAGGCGGGCCCGGAGATAGCGGTCGAAAGGATGGCGCTCGAAGAGCTGTTGCAGCAGCGCACGCCGACGAGCGGTCTCAGGTCCACGCCGTCGCAGCAGCTCTTCGGCCAGACGCGCTGCGGGCAAGAAGTCAGGATCGCGGCGCAGCGCGTCTTGCAGGAGCGAGGCGGCTTCGCGCTCGGAGGGTGTTTCTTCGGGGGCGGCGCTTCCGGCGTGTCCGTCATACCGATCGATGGCGGCCAGCTCTCTCGCAAGACGAAACTTGCGCACCGGACTATCCGGTGTCAGACGCAGGATCCACCGCGCGAGTGGGATGCGGTGAGGTGTCTCGGCGCGGGCTTGTACGCGGGCGATCAGTCGTGCCCGGGCCTCGTCGAGGATGCGTTGTCTTTCATCCTCGGGGTAGGGCAGTGCCAGGGTGTTGAGAGTCTCGGCGATGCGCACGATCTGTGCTTCGATCTCTTCGAAACGGTGCTGGGCGGAGAGGTCAATCCTGCTGAACAGCCGCCTTGCGACGGAAAAGGCCGGTGCCGCGAGGACTCGGTGGGCGCGACCCGGCAGAAGCGTGATGGTGCGTTCTTCACGCACGCCCCCTCTCGAGTACTCCCTTTCGCTTAGCCCCGCGAGGTAACCATCAGAGACGACGACCAGGCCGAGGCGTAGCGTGCGCGGTACGATGGCTTGGGGGAAGAGCTTGCGCTCGCGTGTGGCGAATAGCGGCGTGACGATATGTAGTCGGCCGTGAAGATCTGTCGTTCCGACGAACTCAAGCGGTGGGTTCGTGTCATTGGCGTTCTCGCGCGCCCAAGGGTTATGCCACTGGTCCGGCACGGGGAAGGCTGGCAGGGTCACTTCGAGGGGACGGTCGAGCCATATCTCTTCGAGGCGACGGATGTCGGCCAGTGCGCGTGCCGCGGGATAGGAACGCGGAAGATAGCGATAGGCTGCGAAAAGCCGGGCCCCATGCTCGTCCTCGTTGACGGCGTAGAAGCTCGGGTCTGTGTAGCGATAGACCCGGGCCCCGAGCAGCGGCTGCTCGTCGCTGTCGTAAACGAGGAGTTCCGTCATCACGCTACGGCGCTCAAGGCGGCGCAGAGGAGAGGAACGTGGGCCAGGTATTTGCCAAGGTCGCGACGCCTCGCGTCGCAGGCGGCGCCTCGCGCGGCGTCGGGCTTTGCGCGCAACGGATGGGAGACGGCCTTCGGGCCGGCTCGCGGCCAGGTCGGGTCGCTCGATGCCGCCGACGATGGGTAGATAGCCTTGAAACTCGCTGTCGTAGACGACTTGCGGTGCTGTCTCGGCCCAGGTGGGCGTGCCGCTGAGGACGAGCGCAAGAAGGACGACGGGAAGGCCCTCGCGTAGCCTGTACCAGGTTGCCATGCGAAGATCCTGCCCGAGATCGTCCCGGCTGCCAATAGACGCGAGGTGGAGATAGCGATGAGCCCTGAGACCTTCCAGACACTCGAGATCGACCGTCCCTTTGAGGGTGCCCGGCGGATCACGCTGAATCGCCCTCCCGTCAATGCGCTCAGCGGCAGGATGGTTGACGAGCTCTCTCATGCGGTCACCTCGCTCGAAGGCGATCCCGGCCTGCGGGTCGTTTTGCTCGCCGCGCGTGGCCGCGCCTTTTGCGCCGGGGCGGATCTCAAGGAACGGCGCGGTATGAGCGATGACGAGGTTCTTGCGACTGTCGAGCGCATCGCAGCTCTGGTCGATGGTCTTGCCGCGATCGAGTTGCCAACGATGGCCGTGATCTCGGGGGCAGCGCTTGGGGGGGGGCTCGAGCTCGCCCTCGGATGCGATCTGCGCGTCGCCTCGGTCGAGGCGCGAATCGGACTGCCGGAGTGCTCGCTGGCTATCATTCCCGGGGCTGGAGGAACCCAGCGTCTCGCCAGACTGATCGGTCCCGCTCGGGCTAAGCGGTGGGTTTTCACCGCACAGGTTGCGTCGGCCTCTGAGGCGCTGGCGGATGGCATCGTCGACTTGGTGACTCCCGCCGAACAGCTCGAAGACGAGGCGCTCCGTCTTGCTCGGACGATAGCGCGTTGCGGGCCGATCGCGCTTCGAGCCGCCAAGGGTGCCATCGACGAGGGCCTTGCGGCCGGGGCGCTGGAGGCCGGCCTCGCGGCCGAGCGCCGGCACTACGCGCGTACGATCCCGACCGCGGACCGTCGTGAGGCTCTCGCGGCCTTCGCGGAGAAGCGTCCCCCGCGCTTCATTGGCGCTTGATAGCGTGTGACGGCACGGGCTAAAGTCGGCGCGGCACTTGCCGAAAGGGCTCTTAGAGGACATCTGCGCGGGGCGGTTGTCCGTCGGAGTCTTCATGCGCGAGGGTCAGGTCTCCACCTTCAGCGGCGTCGCCGGACGTGTCTTCTGTGGCAGCTTTTCCTTCCCGACCATGCTGACAACGGTGATCGTCTGCCTCACCCTGGTCATTGAGGTTGCCCTATTCGCCGCGATGCAGCTTCCGGCTGTGGCCGTGCTCGTCGCGCTGGCGATCGTGTCGCTTGTCATCTCCCGTTTGGCTTTGAACGCCTACCACGGGGAGTGGAAAGGGTCGTTGCTCTCGCTCGCTGGCGGCGAATGGAAGCAGGCGGTTGCCGTTACGCTGCGCACCTGCGCCCTTGGACTGCTTTGGATGGCACCGCTTCTCGTCGGCTCTGTCATCTACCGCGCGAGCCTCTCCATGTCCGCTGCGGCCATCAATACGATGCACATGAAGGTGCCGCAGCCCCCCTTTCTCCTCCTGGCCTATGCGACTACGTTTTTCATCGCTCACCCGATCTTCCTGATCTGCGCGGTGGCCGCGCCGGATTTCGCCAGCATCTTTTGCCGGGACCACTGGTCGGAGACCTTCTCCGGCCGATGGGGTGAGGTCTTTGTGCTTTGCGGGCTTTGCTTTGGAGGGCCGGTGGTGTTGATCTTTCTGATGAGCCCGCTTGCCAACGCTATCGCCGAGAATGGAGTGCAGGCCTCCATTACCGTCGGCATATTCGTCGGTGCGACCCTTTTCGGTCTCTGGCTCAATCTCTTCGCCAAGCTCTGTGGCGCGTTCGCTGCCAGTACAGGGGAGGTGTTGGTCGCGGGGGTGCCTCTGCCAGGTGACGAGGCTCCGCGCGTGACGATGCACGGTCCCGGCGCGGCGATGGCCACGCCTGCTGGTCCGAGCGCTCTCGCGCCGCCCCTGCCGGGTACGGTACCTGCTCCAGCCCCCGCGCCGAGGCCCGCTTCCATCCCGCTCTCGGGGAGTGCCCCTGCTTCCATACCCGTCTCGGGCCAAGCTGCGCCTGCAGGTCGATTGCCTTCGATTCCGACCGCTGAGCCGCCCCTGGCCTCGATCGGGACCCCCTCCGTGACGTCTCACGATTCGGCAGCTCCGCCGCTGCTCGATGCCCCCGCGCGCGTTGCGGCGGCTCGCCAGCGCTACGAGAGCGATCCCGCCGGTGCCGTGGCAGAGCTCGAGGCGCTCAGAGGCGCCCACGCTCCCAACCCCTATCTGCTGCACGGCCTGTGCATGTTGAAGCATGCCGCGGGAGACGAGGCGGCGGTGCTCTCGCTGGCCGGCGAGGGCATCCGTAGCTGTCTCGTTGTTGGCGAGGTAGAACTTGCTGCAGAGATTTTTCGACTTGCCATGGCACAGCACGCTCAGATGCAGCTTAGTCAGGAGGAGATTCTCACCCTCGCCGGCGCTTACAAGCCGATGGGCGACCTGCGCTCGGCTGCACGCGTCTACGCACTGGTGATCCACGCTGCCCCGAAGGAGACCCGGGCCATCAAGGGGTTGCTCCAGGTGGCCGAGATGATGCAGCGCGAGACAGATGAGCTCGAAGCGGCTGCGAAGATTTATCGCTTCTTGCTCGATCGCTGCGCCGATTCGCCGCTGGCGATCTATATGCAAGAGGGGTACGACAAGGTTCAACGTTTGCTTAGCCCCGCTTGAGTGAGAAATATAAAATCGCATAGATATATCAGCGCACCAGAAGATCAATTCAGCGGGCTGTTTTTTCGTTTGCGCTTGATGCGAGGCGGAGGCTTGATTTAGCGTGGGGCAGGCAGCGTGCTATTCGATGTGTGGGGTAAAGTGGATTGGGCGCGACGCTGTCTTGTCAGTGCTTCGGAGGCCGAATTCGGGCGGTACATCACAGACCGTCCCCAATCTTCAGCGCCGCGTTGGCGAGCGACCGTTTGCACGTGTTTGATAAGTTCAGTACGCTGTCGGACGCAATAGAGCCATCGTCGTAGCAAATCCCGAGTCGGTCTGAGAACTGAAGGATAGGCGTAAGCGTGGGGAAAGATCTCAGAGCGTAGGAGGTGTGCAATCTCCTGAGAGTCTGTTTCGTCGTTTTTCGTCTTGGCTCCGTGAATCGATTGAGGTG
>CAYSMT010000012.1:6426-14985 GCA_964432135.1 uncultured Acidobacteriota bacterium | reverse complement strand
AAATCCCGACAACCTGGCCGCGCGCGTTGATCATCGGCCCCCCCGAGTTACCGAAGTTGATCGCCGCGTCGGTCTGAATGTACTTGCTCAAGTTCCGCGGCCCATTTTCCAGAATCCGACCCTTGCCCGAAACGACACCTACCGTAACCGAACCACGAAAGCGCACAGGGTTACCAATAACCATGACCCATTCCCCGACACGCAACGCGTCGCTGTCACCGAGCGAGAGGGCCGGAAAACGCTCCTCCTCGTCGATCTTGAGTAACGCAACGTCGAGCTCCGGATCGATCCCGATCAAACGTGCCTGGAACTTGCGGTCGTCGTGCAAGCGAATGGTCAGTCGTTCAGCCTTCTCGACGACGTGCTTGTTCGTCAGGAGAAATCCTTCCTCGCTGATGAAGAAACCTGCCCCGCTGGACTGCGGTACGAACCCCCTGGGTCCAGGGCGACGGCCTGAGCCGCGCTGCTCGTCATCCTCTTTCTCGTTATCGTCGCCAAAAGGATTGCCAAAAAAACGCCGAAAATTGGGGATCCCAGCGTGCGGATTTTCGGGGTTCCTCGTTTCATTGATCACGAGCACGACGGAAGGAATGGCCTGCTCGGCAAGATCTGCGAAAGAAGGCGTGACAACCGCGCCCGCTTGGACGGGCGACGGCACGAGGTTCAGCTCCTGCGCCGCAACGCGCCCGAAAGGATGCACCATCGAACCAACGATGGCCCCCGCCGCGGTCGCGATGCATAAGAGCAGGGTCAGGGTAACGAACTGGCCTCGAGTCATGTCGTTCTCCTTGATGACGCATGGAATGTCCTGAAAACCCTGCCGCAGGAAGCGCGAAACCGCCAGCCAGAACCGGAACGCACGGGTTCACTCACCGCGCATTCGCCAAGGAACACCCGACAGCAACGAAGAGGCTTGCCCCGCGGGACCGCGTTCCATGGAAGAAACAGATTCACGAATCCGCCTCGATGACAGGGAATCCTTCCTTGCGGTACTGCTTGATCTTGCGCTGGAGGGTCCGCAGCCCGATGCCCAACATTTCCGCAGCCTGAGTGCGGTTGCCCCCAGTACGCTCGAGAGTTCTTAAGAGGACCTCGCGCTCGATCTCCTCCATCGTGCGACCGACCATCGATCCAGCGGAGCCGGGCAGGCCGGCGCCTCCTCCAGAGACGCTAATCTCCCGTGACGCATCTCGCATCTCTTCGGGCAGATGATGGGGCTGAATCTCCTCGCCCGGATGCAAGATAGTCAGCGATTCCATCAGGTTGCGTAGCTCGCGGACATTACCCGGCCAGGGAGCCCATTTGAGCACTTGCAGCGTCTCCGGAGTCAGCCGGGGCTCGGGACGTTCGTTCTCCCGGGCGAAGCGCTCGAGGAAAGAACTCGCGAGAAGCGAAACATCCTCACGTCGATCACGCAATGAGGGGATCTGCAAGTTGACAACAGCGAGGCGATAGTACAAATCTGCGCGGAACTCACCCTCATCCGCCATCTCGAGCAGATTGCGGTTCGTCGCCGCAATGAGCCGAACGTCGACTTCAACCTCCTCTGTCCCGCCCACCCGCATGAAGGCCTTCGCCTCGAGGACTCGCAACAGCTTCGCCTGCAACGCGAGGGGAAGCTCTCCCAACTCGTCGAGAAAGAGCGTGCCGCCATGGGCTACTTCAAACTTGCCCTGCTTGCGTGCTACAGCGCCCGTGAACGCCCCACGTTCGTAGCCAAAGAGCTCTGCCTCAAGGATCTCGGCCGGAATCGCCGCACAGTCGACAGGGAGAAAGGTCTTCCGCGCACGAGCAGAGTGGCGATGAATGGCCCGCGCGACGAGTTCCTTACCCGTACCAGACTCGCCGAGAATCAGAATGGACGACTTTGTCGGTGAAACCTGCTGGATCTTGCGAAACAGCTCAAGCATCGAAGCCGTGTTACCAACCATTCCTTCGAATGAACCCCGCTCCTCGACGATCCGCTCGACGGCTTTGAACTCGTTCACCTCGCGGCCGAGCTGGACCTTCTCGACCAGGTTCGCCACCCGGCCGCGGAGCACCTCGAGGTTGACCGGTTTCTCAAGATAGTCCTCTGCACCGTACTTCATCGCACCGACGGCCGTCTCGATCGAACCGAAAGCCGTGATCATGAGCACACCGACGTCGGGCACCATCTCCCGCGCCCGGCGCAGAACCTCAATACCATCGAGACCCGGCATGCGCAGATCCGTCACGACCAGTTCCACGTCGGGATGCTCGCGCAGGTGAGCGAGGGCCTCAAGACCATCTCCGAAGGGCGCGACATCATAGCCAACACGTCGCAAGGCACGCGACATCGCTTGTCGCCCACCGGCATCATCATCAACGATGATGATGCGCCCCGCATTCTCCTTAGGACTCATCGTCTTCTCCGAGCATCCGCGCCAGCTCTTCCTCACCGATCACACCTACGCCGAGCGAGCGGGCCTTTTCGAGCTTGCTCCCGGCACGCTCGCCGGCGAGTAAGGCATCCGTGCGTGTCGAAACCTTCCAGACGACACGCGCGCCCGCGGACTCGAGCAATGCCTTGGCTTCGGCCCGCGTCCAGCGACGCAGGCTTCCCGTGATGACGAAGCTCATGCCTGCCAAGACACCCGCCGCTGCACCGTCTTGCTCCTCGGTTTCCACGAGATCGAGCCCATGAGCGACCAGCTCATCAAGAAGGCGCGCACCACTTGGCGAGGAAACAAAGGTGACGAGAGATTTCGCTGTCTCCGGCCCGATGTCCTCCAGGGAAGCGAAAGCTTCCTCCGCACCCGGTTCGATCGCCCGGGCGCGCAAACGCGAGAGACGGCGATCATGACGGGCCAGCGTGCGCGCCGCGCGCTCGCCGACGTGGCGAATCCCCAGACCTGTTAGTAGGCGGTGCAGGGGCCGCATCCGGCTCAGCTTGAGCTGAGCGGCAAGCTTCGCCGCCGAGATCTCCCCCATTCCTTTCAGCGACGCGAGAGTTGTGGCATCGAGATCGTAGAGCTGGGCGATGTTGTTGACCAGGCCACGGTCAACCAGTTGCTCAATCAAGGCGGGCCCAAGACCCTCGATGTCCATCGCCACACGTCGCGCGAAATGCCGCAGTGTCTCCTTGAGTCGTGCGGAACAGGCGGGGTTGGCGCAACGAATGGCGACCTCTCCGTCCTCTCGTGTCGCCGCCTCGCCACACACCGGACAGGTCGTTGGCACCTCGATACGCCGAGCGCAAGGCGAGCGCTCGGCGAGCAGCGGGCCAACCACCTTCGGAATGACCTCGCCCCCCTTCTCGATGAGGACGTGATCGCCGATGCGAATATCTTTGCGCGCGATCTCCTCAAAGTTGTGCAAAGTCGCCCGCGCAACCGTCGTACCCGCGAGCTGAACGGGCTCAAGCTGGGCGACAGGGGTCAGCACACCGGTCCTCCCGACCTGCACGATGACATCGCGCAATCGGGTCGTCGCCTGTTCCGCAGCGTACTTCCATGCAATGGCCCAGCGCGGAGCCCGCGCCGTGCTGCCGGCTCGACGCTGCAAGTCGAGACGATCGACCTTGACGACGATGCCGTCGATCTCGTAGTCGAGCTCAGCGCGAAGCCGGGCCCACTCCTGGATGTAGACAAGCACGGCATCAATACCGATGAGCTCCTGGCGGGAAAAGCTGGTGACCAAGCCGGCACGAGCCAGCATCTCGAGAGCGAGATGATGCGTCTCGGGAGCCTCGCCTTCGATGTGGGTAGCTTGCCAAAACTGCAAATCAAGGGGCCTTGTGGCCACAACAGCGGGATCGAGCAAGCGCAGAGTTCCGGCAGCGGCATTGCGAGGATTGGCAAACGGCTCGGCCCCCGCGGCGACACGATCCCTATTTAACTGTCCGAAGGCTTTCTTCGGGAAATAGATCTCTCCTCGCGCCTCAAGACGCTCAAAACCCTCGGCAAGGCGTAATGGCAACGAGCGAATCGTGCGTACGCTGCGCGTGATCTCCTCGCCACGATGCCCGTCACCGCGGGACACGGCGCGCGTAAGGACACCTCCCTCGTAGTGTACGACAACCGAGACGCCATCGATCTTATGCTCGACCGAGTAGCTGATCTCCTCGGAATCGTCGATGTGCGCAATGCGACGCAGGCGAGTCTCCCACGCACGCAAGTCCTGCTCGTTGTAGACGTTCTCGAGCGAAAGCATCGCCTCGCCGTGCTCAACGACCGGCAGATCCCCACTGACCGGATGCCCGACACGCTGGGTCGGCGAGTCCTCGGTGACCAACTCGGGGTGTTCTTTTTCGAGCTCGCACAGCTCGCGCTCCAGGGCATCGTAGGTCGCGTCGTCAATCTCTGGCGCAGCCTCAACGTAGTAGAGCTGGCGGTGACGCCACAATGCGCGGCGCAGCTGGTCGACCCTCTTGGCTGGCGAAGCCTTCGTCACGATGCCGCATCCTTCCCAACCGCCTCGCCGCTCCCACCTCCTTCAAGTGCACCGGTGATCGCCGATGGCAGCAAGATCGTGAAGCAGCTTCCCTTCCCTGTGAAAGGGCTCAACTCGATCCGACCGCCGTGGGTCTCGACGACACGCTGAGCAATCGGAAGCCCGAGGCCCGTTCCGGCCGGCTTCTTCGACCAAAAGACCTCGAAAATCTGCTCACGCAAAGCGGAGGGGATACCGGGGCCGTCATCGCAGATGCGAATACGCGCTTCACCCTTCTCACTGGCACCGACCACGACCCGAACCTCTCCACCTGCCGAGCTGACCTCGAGCGCATTCTGGAGGATATTGAACAGGGCCTGGCGAATTTGCGCAGGATCAACCGCAATCACCGGTGCGCCCCCCTCCTCCGTCAGCTCGAGCTCGACCATCGCTGCCTGGAACTGGGGACGCACGAAGCGCACGGCGTCCGCGACGAGTTCGCCAGGAAGAATCTCGATCTTACGTGTCGCCCGCGGACGCGCGAAGGCCAAGAAGTCCTTGACGAGCTGTTCGAGACGCAGGATCTCGTCACGGCTCGAGCGCAGAATCCCAAGAGCCTCCTCGCCAGCACCACCCTCAACGAGCTCTTCCTCAAGCAGTTGGAGGTTGATGTTCATGGCGTTGAGCGGGTTGCGAATCTCGTGCGCGAGACCCGAAGCAAGCGTTCCGATGTAAGCCAACTTCTCGGCCTGCTGTGTGTCCCGCTCCAACTTACGTGTCCGGTTGAGCAAGCGCAGCACATAGAGGAAAGCCACGATCAGCAGCAGGATGCTCACCAAGCCACTGAGGAAGAGGATCAGCACGGCCTCACGATGTAGACGGTCCGCCTCACGATCCAACGCTCCAGGAGTCACGCCGAGCTGGAGCATTCCGATCCGGCCCGGGAGCGGGACCTCCACGACGTGCTCAGTCGCCGGATACAGGGCGCGCATGCTCGCACCAACCCCAAGCGAGGGCAGAGCTAGCGGTGGAGAATCAGGATTGCGCGGGACTGCACCCTCAAACGCTCCGGGGCTCAGCTCAAGGCGCCCCCCCTGAATGCCTCGCCGGTCGTATCGCAGGAGAACCGTACCATCCATCGAGGTCACCACGACGGATTCTACGATCTGGATGCGAGCGAGCTGCTCGGACAGGACGCGAGTGATCTCGCTACGACGACGGAAGACGCGGACGCGATCGAGGGCGCCCTCGGGGCCAAGCTCCTCAGCGATGCGGCGACCCATGTCCTTGGCCTGAAGGTTGGTGTCGATCATCCGCTGCCGAATGACCCGCTGGTCGAACTGGTGGAAGAAGAGCCAGCCGATGACCGAGACGTTCACACCGACGAGAAACACGTAGAGGATGACCGCACGCACAAGAAGACGACGCAGCTGCTGGTCCGATCGGCTGCCTCGTTTCAGGCTCATCGCGGCCCCTCGCGCCATTTCTCGGGAAAGTGAGACGTTCATCAGTCTGCTCGCGCGCGAGGCGCCTGTCAATTCGACGTACTGTCCAGGGGACGTTCAGCGAGGCTCTGCCCTGAATTTACGTCATATTTTCGCTACGAATATTTGAACACCACGCCTCAACTCACTGTATCCTTAAGGGACACTCTGAAAGCAGCGACGCGACGACGGAAGTGCTGCGGTAGATCTGCCGCAGGAAGCATGCCTGGGCCCGCAGCCCCGAACGGAAACCGGGGCAAAGTAACGGTGGAGGTGGGCCAATGGGTCATGTCACAGCAAGCAGGGTCAAGACCGCGTCGAGTCGTCCGCTGCGAGGAGCGCAGATGGCCGAACTCAAAGGAAGCCCGAAGCTGGGCCACTATCTCAAGAGCTTGCGAGTAGGCTACGGCTACTCGCTGCGCAAGGTCGAGGAAAAGGCCCGGGTGAACGGGGGCGAAATCGACAACTCCCAGCTCAGCCGCTACGAGAAGGGGGTCTGCTACCCCTCTTTCGATAAACTGCGCACGCTGGCGAGGATTTTCAACGTCTCGATCCAAACCTTCTCGGATGTCGTCGATCTCGAGGATTTCGAAAAGAATCAACCCGAGGGAAACGACCCGATCGAGCTGATGCGCGTCGGAAACCAGGAGTTCCAGCTCGGGGACTACGGGCGCGCCTACGCCCATTACCAGAAGGCACGCACCTTGCTCGACGACGTGGAGACACCGTCTTCGGAGCAGGCAACGGCCATCGCCAAGGCACGTCTCGCCTCCGCGATCGTGCTCTATCGCATGGGCAAGATCAGCCTCTCGGAATACGAGATCAGGCAGCTCTTGCGCCTGGAAGCAAGCCTCAATGAGGGCCTGGTCGTGCGTGCGCTGCTGCAGCTCTCGAACGTGCACAGCACCTTCGGCGACTACTTGCTCGCGGAGATGGAGGCCCTGCGCTCTTTAGAAATCTCCCAGCGAAGCGGCGATCAAGCGTTGCTTGCGTACTCCCACCACGCCCTCGGCCGGATCTTCCAGGACCGCGAGCAATTCGATCGGGCCCTCGAGCATTACCACGAGGCGCTTCAAAGCTATCGCACACTCGGCGATGATCACGAGGCTCTGAAGGTCAAGCTCAACCTCGGACCGATCTACGCGGCCCGAGGGCAGTTCCGTGAAGGCGTCCGCCTCTTACGCGATGCGCGGGATGAAGCCCGCAAGCTCGGCCACCGTTGGACCGTTGCCTCGGCGTGCGCCTGGCTCGCGGAGATTCATTTCCGCAAGGGCGAATCCGAGCGTGCGCGCAGGTATCTGCGTGAATCCAACGCCATCGCCTCGAACGGCGAAATCCAATACGTCGACATTCTCTTCCTCAACGCCTACTACCTGTGGAAAGTCTCCCTCGAAGAGGGTAATGGCTCAGAAGCCAAGATCGCCCTGGGCCGCATGAAGTACCTCCGACCCAACCTAGAACAGAATCTGTCAGAAGTCAGAGACTTCGACCGACACATCGAGAAAGGAGGTGCACGATGACGCATCGTCTCGGACTCCTCAGTGTACTGGTCTCCGTTTTCTTCCTCTCCGCGACGGTATTTGCTGCATCACCGGTGCCTTTCCTGCCCCACCAGCACGCGCCGTACTACCACGGCGGCAACGATGGACCCATCTCGATGGCGACGGCTCCCGACGGCTCGCTCTGGGCAGTGTGGAGCTACACTCATGGCGCCGAGACGGACATCGCCGTCAGCAAGGCCATCGGCAACACATGGACTGCGCCGGTCCTCCTTGGTGCCGACAACGGGCGGACCGATCTCGACCCACGTATCGCCTTTACTAGATTAGGTACGCCTGTCGTCACCTGGTGGATGAAGAGCACACTGGATGTCCATGCGATGGTCATGCTCAGCTTCCTGCAACACGGTAGCTGGTCACACGCCTACCCCCATAGCGACCCGTCGCAGGATGCGCGACACCCGGCTTTCATCACCGGTAATGAAGCACTCTCCCTTGCCTTCGAGCTGACGAACCCGATCACCGGAGACAGCTCGATCAGCATTGCCCCGGTGCGGGAGCCGGAGCCGACCGGTGGAACGAACGGACCGGATCCAATCCCAACCATCGGACTGCCCGTCGGCGATATCCCGGGCACCATCCCGGAAGGCACGATCGAGCAGAAGCGCTGAGATCTGCGTCATCAGCCTGTCTTCGGGACGGGCCACCACGAGGCAATCGGGGCGCGCTACAGCGCGCCCCTTGCTTGTCGTGACACCGCATTCGACACGAAGACCCCAGAAATGAGAAGGCGGGTTGACATCGGCTGCGACTTTCCCTAGGATCTCGGTGGGAAGAAGTGGGACAAAATGGACCAACCGTGTGCGCCAGTGGTGCCCGCCCGTCGCTCTCGGCTGTCCGATAGAGAGTACAGCAAGCGGGCCCCCGCGACGCACAGGCTGTTGACGAGGTGCCAGAAAAGTCATGTTGCGCGGCCACTCCACAGCGAAGATCGATGCCAAGGGACGGCTGAAGATCCCCGCGGAGTTTCTGGAGGCCTTCCTCGGGCTGTGTGGCAAGTCCCGCACGGTTTACGTCACCTCCCGGGATGGCCGCATGGTCCTGGCCTACCCGATTCCGGTCTGGGAGGCGCACGAGCAGAAGATCGCTGCCTTGCCTACGACAGAGCCTGCTGTCGAGCACTA
>CAYSMT010000012.1:0-6416 GCA_964432135.1 uncultured Acidobacteriota bacterium | reverse complement strand
TGGGGGCACGAAGCACGGATCCACGCGGCGGGTCGCGTTCTCATCCATCCCTTACTACGCGAAGCGCCCTCTCGTGCTGGAGCGGTCTCCGTGTTCGGCAAACAAACAATCCTGGAGATGTGCGACTTCGAGCAGTTCCGCCATAAAGCCCCGGTAGTTGGCGCCGAGGATCTGGCGGTCTTGGCAAAGTACGGGGTCTGAACCGGTGATCTGCGCCGCCGACACGGCCGACACTCCACCCACACACGAGCCGGTGATGCCCGAGCAGATCCTTGCGGCGCTCGCCCCCGCAGGCGAGCGTGTTCTTCTCGATGGCACCATCGGCCTCGGCGGCCACGCTCAGGCTTGGCTCGATGCCGGGGGCGGTCATAGTCGGGTCGTCGGCTTTGACCGAGATCTCGCCGCCATCAACGCTACACGAACCCGGCTCTTGACCTATGGCGAGCGCGTACTGCTGATTCACGCGGACTACCGCGACGCCGTAACGGAGTGGACGCGACGCGGTCTTGCCCGACCCGACGCCGTTCTGCTCGATCTCGGACTCGGCTCGCACCAACTCGATGACCCCGAACGCGGCTTCTCGTTCCGCCACGATGCCCGACTGGACATGCGCTTTGATCGCGACCATCCCGGACCGACGGCGGCGGAGATTCTCGCGCAGTCTTCCGAACCTGAGCTGGCGCGCATCTTCCTCGAGTACGGGGAGGAACGCGCCGGCCGCAAGCTGGCCCGCCGCATTGTGGACACGCGGCGCCGTGAGCCCCTGCAAACGACGAGGCAGCTCGCTGAGTTGGTCCGAAATTGCATCCCTCGGCAGGGCGGCGGGCGACGACCGA
This sequence comes from uncultured Acidobacteriota bacterium, assembly GCA_964432135.1. Taxonomy (GTDB): domain Bacteria; phylum Acidobacteriota; class Polarisedimenticolia; order J045; family J045; genus JANTFM01. The sequence goes on along the minus strand of CAYSMT010000012.1, from coordinate 5,580 downwards.
GAATCGACCCGGCGACGAAGACCTTTCAGGCGCTGCGTATCGCGGTCAATCACGAGCTCGAAGGCCTCGGCGAAACCATCGAGGCGCTGGTTGCGCTGCTCGCCCCGGGAGGACGTATCGCGATCATCGCGTTTCACAGCCTTGAGGACCGCATCGCCAAGCACGTGCTACGACGTCTCGCAACTGAGATCCCCCTCCAGCCGGGAGACGATCCTGCGAAGCTACCGAAAGCCCTGCTGGAAATGCCGCAACGACGCGTCGTGCTGCCCTCCACCGAGGAAGCCGCGCGCAATCCGCGTGCTCGCTCGGCCAAGCTGCGTTGGGGGATCCGGCGTTGAGTCTTCCCCAAGGAATCCACAGCCGCCCCCCCCTTGTCGCTCCCCCGCCGGCCGTCGCCGGACGCATCCTGCGTTTGCTTTTCTGGATCTTACTTTTCGTAGCTCCGATGCTGTTGCAGGTCTCATTCCAGGTGCGCGGCATCAAGTGGCAGTACCGCTGCCAGGAGCTCGGCGCGCAAATCGATTCACAGCGCTTGCGCCGGCGCCATCTTCTCTCCGAGCGAGCCCGCCTGAGCACGCCAGCGCGATTGCGAGACGAGGCGCGGGCGTTGCGACTCGGGCCGGCCGAGCCAGGCCGTGGCCCCGTGCTCCTCGCGCGCAGCCGCAAAGGAGGGACGGGTCGTGACTAGTCACAGCCTGCGCGGCGTCGTGCTCTTTGCCCTGCTCGCACTGGGTGGAGCTGCGATCGCCGCTCGCCTCGTCGAGCTGCAGCTTCTCATGCACGAGCCGCTCGACCGTCAAGCACGCATCAACTCAGAAGATCGGATGCACGTCGCCGGTCCCCGAGGGGAGATCGTCGATCGCGACGCACGCATCCTTGCGATCAGCGTACCGACTAAGCTGCTCCTCGCACGACCAGTGGACATCTCTGCGGCCGGCCTGCACGCCATCGATGCTGCCGCGGGAACACCGGGGCGGTTGAGCTCACGCCAGCAGCGCAAAAGCTGGATACGCGTCACCAACTCCTGTGACTACCTCTGCGAAGAGAAGATCGCCCGCCTCGTCAAGGAGGGCTTCGTACCGGCAGCTTCGGTCCACCTTGAGCCGACCTTCCGCCGACGCTACCCCAATGGCAGCCTCGCGGCCCAGGTCATCGGCTTCATCAACGATGAAGGCCAGGCTCACGGCATCGAAGGTCAATATGATGGGCTACTCCGCGCGCAAGAACACGAGCTGCTCCTGCTCCGAGACGCCCGAGAGAAAATCATCGACGCGCGACGCATCGATGACATCCGTTCCGCACCGGTTTCGCTGATGCTCACTCTCGACCTGCGGGTCCAAGAACAACTCGAAACTGCACTACGAGAGACCGCCCATAGGCACAAAGCGAGAAGCGCCCAGGGCGTCGTGATCGACCCCAAAACCGGGGAAATCCTCGCGATGGCCACCTGGCCGACCTTCGACCCCAATCACTTCGGTGCCGGCTTCGCTCACCACCGCAATCTTGCGATCGGCGCCAGCTTCGAGCCTGGCTCGGTGATCAAGCCCCTGAGCGCGGTTGCCGTCGTCGACTCGGGCGTGGTTGATCCCTACCAGCGTGTGTTCTGCGAGCGCGGCTCCTGGAAAGCCGCGGGCTGCCGCCGACCTATTCGAGATCATTCGGCCTACGAATGGCTCACCCTTCCGGAAGTGCTCACCGTTTCCAGCAACATCGGGATTGCGAAATACAGCTCGCTCATTCCGGCCCGGCGGCTTCATGAGACCTTACGCGCCTTCGGCATCGGCGAAAAGACGGGGATCGATCTTCCCGCCGAAGCGCGCGGCACGCTGCTACCAATCGAGAAATGGCAAGGCAGGGACCGTTACGCCGCTGCCTTCGGGTACCTGATGCGTACGAGCCCGCTGCAGCTTGCGGTCGCCTACGCAGCCATCGCCAACGGTGGCCTGCTCGTCCGTCCCCATCTCGCGCGGGCCACGAGTGAAGGCGGCCGCTCCTGGCACCCTGTCACCACCAGCAAGGTGCGGCGGCGCGTCGCCTCCGCGGCAGCCGTGCGCAGCATCGCGAGCTGGCTGCAGCAAGTCGTCACCAACGAGCGGGGCACCGGTGGGAGAGCTCTCGTCGCGGGTTACCGCGTCGCTGGAAAGACAGGTACCGCGGAGAAGCTCATCAAGGGGCATTACGACCGTCGCAGCAACATCGCCACCTTTGCGGGCTTCGCTCCGGCGGAGGATCCGCGCGTGGTCATCGTCGTATCTCTCGACAATCCGCAAGAGCACGGAAGAGACGCAGGATCAGTGGCGGCGCCAGCCTTCGCGCGGGTCATGGCCGAGACGCTGCGCCTGTGGCACATCGCACCGACGATCGACCACCAGGAGGTCGCCCGTGCCCGGGCGACCCGCCGGAGGAATGACGGATGATTCGCCTCGACGAGCTGCTCCGCGGAATTGGCGGCGTCCGCCTGAGAGGACCACGGGGCGCCGCAATCGGCAGCATCGTGCTCGACTCGCGGCGCGTGCGATCCGGCAGCCTCTTCGCAGCCCTCCGCGGCCGCGCCACTGACGGCCGGCTCTTCATCCCCGAGGCTGTCCATCGCGGTGCGAGCGCGATCCTCAGCGAGCCACCGCGCCCCGAGTCCTGCCCGGCCAGCGTCACGTGGATCGAGGCCCACCGCCCAAGGCAAGTTCTCGCCGGGCTGGCGCGCCGCTTCCACGGTACACCGGACGAACGACTCGAGATCATCGGGGTCACAGGCACTGACGGAAAAACCTCAACCTCGCATCTGTTGTCCTCGGCGCTCTTCGCGGCGGGCATCCCTACGGCGCTTGGCGGTACCCTTGGGCAGAAGGTCGGCGCGACGCACATCGAGACCTCCCTGACGACACCCGAGGCACCAGAGCTCTATGAGTTTCTCGCCCTCGCCGCCGCGGATGATGCTCAGGCCGCGATCCTTGAGGTCTCGAGTGCGGCCTTGATCGGCGAGCGGGTGCATGGCATGCGCTTTGACGGCGCAATTCTGACCGGCCTGAGCCATGACCATCTCGACTTGCATGGCTCGAGCGAGGAGTACTTGCTCGCAAAGCTGCGGCTCTTCGCGATGCTTCCCGCAAATACCTTCGCGGTTTTGCCGGGCGACGATCCCGTCTTCCGCCGCTTCCGCGAGGCCACCCGCGCGCGAGTCATCACCTTTGGCCAGAGCGCCGCTTGTGATTGGCGCATCAGCGATCACCACCCCGCGCTCTCCTCAGCCGTGTTCACTCTCGAAGGACCGAGCTTTCGCGAACAGATCGAGATCAACCGCCCCGCGCAGTGGGATGCGCGCAACCTTGCGGCCAGTGTGGCGGCTGCCGAGGCACTCGGCGCAAGCGCGGAGTACGCGGCGCGAGGCGCCGCCCTGTGCCCGCCGATTCCCGGGCGCTGGGAGGCCATCGATGAGGGACAGCCCTTCTCGGCGGTCGTTGACTACGCCCACACGCCCGATGCGCTCGAACGCGCCCTCGTGCAGATGAGGGCCCTCGTCAAGGGGCGCGTCCTCGTCGTCTTTGGTTGCGGAGGCGACCGGGACCGCGACAAACGGGCTCCGATGGGCGCTATCGCCGGGCGATTGGCCGACATCGTTATCATCACTGACGACAACCCACGGCGGGAAGACCCGGAAAATATCGCCAACGCCGTCACGAACGCGCTCAAAAGCACGCCGGCCGACTGGACACGCATTCCCGATCGCGCTGAGGCCATCCGCTGCGCCGTAGGCCGTGCGCGCGAGGGTGATGGCCTGCTCGTTGCAGGTAAAGGCCACGAGGCGACGCAGGAGATCGCGGGCGAGCTGCTCGCCTTCGACGACCGTGAACAGCTCGCCAGCGCTATCCGCCTCGCGGGAGCACGCCGGTGAGAATCAGGAACGCAGAGCTCCTCGCTCAAGCCATCGCCGGGCGCGTCGTCGCCGGCGATGCCGGGCAGGAGGCTCGGGGCGTGTCCATCGATTCGCGGACAGCGAAAGCTGGGGACGCCTTTTTTGCGATCATCGGTCCGCGACACGACGGTCACGATTATCTCGCCGAAGCCGCCCTCAGCGGCGCCAGCATCGGCATCGTTTCCACTGAGATCGCGGCCCCTGCAGGCATGACACTCGTGCGCGTCGATGACACCAGCGCTGCTCTCGGCCGTCTCGCCGCCAACGAACGCACCCGGCGAGATCTGATCGTCGTCGCCGTGACCGGATCCTCGGGCAAAACGACGACACGCGAACTCACCCGCGCGGCCTTGGCGAAGCGCTACCGCGCCCAAGCCACGAAGGGTAACCTCAACAACCAGTGGGGTCTTCCGCTGTCAATCCTCGCTCTACCCGAGCACACGGAAGTCGCCGTACTCGAGATGGGCATGAACCATGCTGGCGAGATTCGCGAGCTGACGCGGCTGTGCGCACCGGACGTCGGCATCATCACGAACGCCGGTCGAGCCCACCTCGGTTTTTTCGAGAGCATCGACGAAATTGCCGACGCCAAGGCGGAAATGCTCTACGAAATGCCTGGCGGAGCAACGGCCGTGCTGCCAACAGCCTCGCCGATCCTCCTGACCCACGGCGCCGGCTGCGGACGGCGCGTCGTCACCTTCGGTCTTGAGGAACAGGCCCAAATTCGCGGCTGCGCCCTTGAGGGAGACCTCGTCTCGGGAATGAGCTTTCGTGTCGAAGGATGCGCCATCTCACTGCGCCTTGGCGGAGCGCATGCCGTGCTCAACGCCCTCGCCGCTCTCGCAGCCGCGACCGTTCTCGGTATGAGTGTGCCTGAAGCGGCTGGCGGGCTCGGCGAGCTGAAGGCTCTTCCCGGTCGGGGCGCGACCCAACGACTCGGCGGCAACGTGCTCCTGATCGACGAGTCCTATAACGCGAACCCCTCGGCGGTACTCGCCGTACTCGCTGCACTCGAGGCAACGCGCTGGCACGGCCGCCGCATCGCTGTGCTCGGTGACATGCTCGAGCTGGGGCAAGCGACCGAGACCTGTCACGAGGAGATTGGCACCACCGCCGCCCGCAGCACACTCGACGGGGTCATTGCGGTCGGCGAGCATGCGAAAGCCCTCGAGAAAGGCGTGCGACGTGGCGGCGGCCAGTTGCTTGGACGTTTCGCCGATGCCACGGAGGCGGCCGAGGCCCTGCCCGCGCTCATTCGCGACACAGACCTCGTGCTCGTCAAGGGCTCGCGGGGCGTGCGACTCGAACGCGTCGTCGAGGCGCTGTGCGCTACGCGCGGCGTCGAGGTCAGCTCGTGAACACGCAACGCGAAATGAAGGGAATCGAAACCCTCGTCGTCGGCCTCGGCGCGAGCGGCCGAGCCGCGACGCGCGAGCTGCTCACACGCGGAGCGCGGGTCTGCGCGACAGATGCGCGCCCCCTCGAGGCACTCGATCGTTCCGTCGCACTCCTCGAGGCCGCGGGAGCACGACTGACTCTCGGCCAGCATCTCAGCGCAGACTTCGAGCGCGCCGAGTTGATCATCGTCTCGCCAGGCGTCCCGATGAAGCTGGCGCCCCTCGCCGCCGCGCGGGCACAAGCCGACGCGGGGAGAGGGGGGGCGCGCGTGA
>CAYSMT010000011.1:10773-15711 GCA_964432135.1 uncultured Acidobacteriota bacterium | reverse complement strand
GCCGGCCTGCGCTGCGCCCTGGCGACCTCCTCGGACGCCTCTGCCGCGCGCGAGGCGCTCGAGCGCCTCGGCATCGCCTCCTTCTTTGCATTCTTGCTCACGCGAGAGAACGTCCGACATCTCAAACCCGACCCGGAGATCTATCTTCTCGCCCGCGAGCACTTTGCTCTACCACCCAAAGAACTACTCGTCGTCGAGGACTCAGGGCACGGAGTGAGCGCCGCCTGCGCCGCCGGATTGGACTGTGTCGCCTTGCGATCTCCCTGGGTCCGACCCGAGGAGATCGCGGCAGCGCAGTGGATGATCGACTCCCTCGGGGAGCTACCGGCGCTGCTCGGCTTAGAGGCATGAGCGTCCACCGCGCGCTCATCTTCGCCAACGGCCCCTTCAAGGAGGTCAAGCTCGCCGTCTCGTTCTTCCGGCAAGGCGACCTCATCATCGCTGCGGACGGGGGCGCACGCCACGCCCTGACGGCCGGTCTCACACCGGCGCTGGTCGTCGGCGACATGGACTCGATCGACACCACCACGCGCCAGCGTGTCGAAAGCAGCGGTGCGCAGCTCATGATCTACCCGCAGCGCAAGGACGCCACCGACCTCGAGCTGGCTCTTGGCGAAGCGAGGCAAGGCGGCGCCGCGGAGCTGTTTATCTTCGGCGCCATGGGTGGTCGACCCGATCACTCCCTCGCGAATCTGCAGCTCGCGGCCTCTCCGGCCTGGCGCCACCAGAGCGTGCGTGTGTTCGGCGACGGCGCCGAAATACGCGTTCTCCACGGTGGCGAGACCCTTGACATCGAGGGCCCGTCGGGGATGACCGTCGGCCTGATTCCGGCGCGAAAGGCCGCGGAAGGCGTCGTCACCGAGGGTCTGGAGTACCCTCTTTCGGGAGAAACGCTCGAAGCGACGCGTTCCCGGGGGGTGAGCAACCATCTTCTGGAGAAGCGAGCACGCGTGAAGCTCACGTCGGGCACCCTGTGGGTCGTCTTGATTCGCTGAAAAAGGGGCGCGCCGCACGGGTGCGACCTGCTCCGTAGGAGATCGCCAAGATGGCGGAGTTCATCTACACCATGAAAGGGCTCGGCAAGCTCGTCCCTCCTAAACGCAAGATCCTCGACGACATCTGGCTCTCGTTCTATTACGGAGCGAAGATCGGCGTCCTCGGCAGCAACGGGGCCGGCAAGAGCTCGCTGATGCGCATCATGGCCGGCGAGGACCAGGACTTCCTTGGCGAAGCCTTCCTCGGCAAGGGATGGAGCGTCGGCTACTTGCCCCAGGAGCCGCGCCTACGACTCGGCAGCACGGTCATCGAGAGCGTAGAGGAAGGCGTGGCAACGACGCGGGCGCTGCTCGAGCGCTTCAACGCCATCTCCGACCGCTTCACCGAACCCGTGGACGCAGAAGAGATGGACCGGCTGCTCGAGGAGCAGGGACAGCTCCAGGACGAAATCGATGCCGCCGGTGCCTGGGAGCTCGACACCACCGTCGAGATCGCGATGGAGGCGCTGCGCTGCCCGCCGCCAGCCAGCCTGGTGGATCAGCTCTCCGGTGGAGAAAAACGCCGCGTGGCCTTATGCCGGCTCCTGTTGCAACGGCCTGATCTCCTGCTGCTCGACGAGCCGACGAATCACCTCGATGCAGAGTCCGTCGCATGGCTCGAGCGCTTTTTGAGGGACTATCCAGGCACCGTCGTCGCCGTGACCCATGACCGCTACTTCCTCGACAACGTCGCTGGTTGGATCCTCGAGCTTGATCGCGGACGAGGCATCCCCTGGGAGGGCAACTATTCCTCCTGGCTCGAACAAAAGCAGCGCCGGCTCGAGATCGAAGGCAAGTCTCAGGCGAGCCGACAGCGCACGCTCCAGCGCGAACTGGAGTGGATCCGCATGACCCCCCGGGCCCGTCACAACAAGAGCAAGGCACGCTTAAAGGCCTACGATCGCCTCCTCGCCGAAGAAAGCGAGCGCTTGCCGGAGGCGGTGGAGATCTTCATCGCGCCGGGGCCGCGCCTGGGCGAGGTCGTCATCGAGACCGAAGGCCTCAGAAAGGGCTACGGCGAGCACCTCCTGATCGACGATCTCGCCTTCCGGCTGCCTCGAGGCGGCATCATGGGTGTGATCGGTCCGAACGGCGCTGGCAAGACGACGCTCTTCCGGATGCTCACGGGCCAGGTGGCCCCCGATGCCGGTACGCTCAAGGTCGGCGAAACAGTCCGCCTCGCCTATGTCGACCAATCCCGCGATGCGCTCGACGCGGAGCAGAGCGTTTGGGAAGCCATCTCCGGGGGCCTCGAAAACCTGACCCTCGGCGAACGCACGATGAACTCCCGGGCCTATGTCTCCTCCTTCGGATTCAAGGGAGCCGACCAGCAGAAGAAGCTCGGCGTGCTCTCCGGCGGTGAACGCAACCGGGTGCATCTTGCCCGCATGCTGCGCCAGGGCGCGAACCTGCTCTTGCTCGACGAACCAACGAACGACCTCGACGTCGACACGCTGCGTGCGCTCGAAGAGGCGCTGCTCGAGTTTTCCGGCTGCGCCGTGGTGATCAGCCACGACCGCTGGTTCCTCGACCGCATCGCGACCCATATCCTCGCCTTCGAGGGCGACAGTCATGTCGAGCTTTTCGAGGGCAACTACCAGGATTACGAGGCTGACCTTAAGCGCCGTCGCGGAGTAGCCGCTGGGCAGCCGCAGCGAATCAAGTACAAGAAGTTCACGCGCTGAAGGCGAAGCACTGCGGGCGCACCGCCCGGGGTTGGCGCGCGCCGCAGACAACCTTATTGGAACCCGATCCGCCGCTTGGACGTTCCACCGGGCGAATGGAGTGGGCATGGAGGAGCGGCAAGACCGAGACCACGAGCTCGTCGAGCTGATCCTTGCCGGCAACCGGGAGGCCTTTGGCGAACTCGTCGAGCGCCATCAACAGCTCGTCGCCGCCACGGCCTGGCGCTACGGCATGCCCCGGGAGGACATTGAGGACGTGGTCAGTGAGGTGTTCATCAAGGTCTACGAGGCCCTCCCACGCTACCGCCCGGAGCATCGTTTCTCGACCTGGCTCTATCGGGTCGGCGCCAATCATGTCATGGACCGAGCCCGGCGGACACGCCGGGAACACCTCGGCGAGACCTCCACCGTGCCCGACACGCTTCCCGACCGCGGCGAGGCGATACCCACCCTCCTCGTCAAGGACGAACGACAGCGCCTGCTGCGGGCTGGAATCGCCCGGCTCAACCCGGCTCTACGAGAGATCCTCTTCCTCGTCTCCGTCGAAGGCCGGCGCGTGGACGAAGCCTGTCGCATGCTCGGCATCCCCATCGGCACGGGAAAGGTCCGCCTGATGCGCGCGCGAAATGCCCTCAAAAACGACCTGCTGCGCCGCCATCCAGGCTACTTCGGAGCATGAATCGATGAACTGTCGAAGCCACCGCCGCCGCGAAAACCGCCTCGGGTCGATCGGACCTACGCAAAAGCAGCGCGTCGCACGGCATCTCGCAAGCTGCGCCGCCTGCCGGCGAGACGCCGCGCACGAACGCCAGCTCGACGCCGACTTTGCGCGGCTACGAGCGAGCCCGACGCCGCAGGTCGACCTACGCGAACAAATCCTCTCGAAGCTCGACCTTCAGCGCATCCGTGCAGCCCGGCGGCGGGCTGTGGCCAGCCCCGTAGCTCTGACTGCGGCAGCAGCCTGGCTTGTGACGCTCGGCGCGACGAGTCTCGTCTGTCTATGGGCCAGTCAAGACGCGCTCACCGAGGGCCAGCGCCTGCTCGGGCTTCTCCTCCCCATCGTCAGCCTCGCCAAAGATACCCTTGGCCTGCTCGCTGGGCTCGCCGGCCGTCTCGCGCGCCTCGCTCTCCAGGCGGTCGCTCATGGTGAACGGCTGCTCAGCCCCATAGTCCCCTTCGCCTGGTCCGCCCTCTTCCTGCTCGTCGCCGCCACAAGCGTCACCATGATCGGCGCGATCGGCCGCGATCTCATGGGACTCCCCTCGCAACGCACCCCTAAGGAGTAGACGATGCCTTCCCCGACCCCGAAGCACCCTGCGCGCCGGCGGGCGCGTGTCCTTGCAACTCTCTCGGTGCTGGCGCTTGTCCTCCTCACGCCCTCCTTCACGATCCTCGCACAGCAACAAACTCCTCCGGCTGGCGATACGGAGGCCCACGCGCCTCCTCTGCAGCCCACACCCAAGATGCTTGAGAAGCAGGTCGCCGTTTTCGGCGATATCCACGTGAAGCGCGACGAAATCATCCGGGATCAGCTCGTCTGCATCGGCGGCCAGGTCACCATCGACGGCCGCGTTCAAGGCCAGGTCGTCGTCATCGGCGGTTCGCTCCAGCTCGCGGGACGTGTCGATGACCAAGTCGTCGCGATACTCAGCGATGTCGTGCTCGAAGAAGGATCTCAGATCGGCGAGCAGTTCGTCGCCATTGGCGGCCCCATCAAGGACAAGGGCGCACGAATCAGCTCCGGAGAAAACATCCGCATCGGACTGCCCTTCCCAGTACTGGGCAAGGGACGACCCTTCGCCGCACTCGCGAGCTTCTTTGCCTGGATCAAGACCGGCAAGTTGCTGTTCATCTTCTTGTTGATCGTCTTGCTCATCGCCATCGTTCCCGAACGTGTGCGTATCGTCAGCGAGGAGGTCGCCCCCAGCTTCCTACTGGCACTGCTCGTCGGCTTTTTCGCGCGCGTGCTTTTGATCATCGTCTACTTCTTGCTCGCCATCTCCGTCGTCGGGCTGGCGATCATCCCCTTCATTTATCTTATCGAGATCTACCTGCGCTCCCTCGGACGGGTCGCCATCTTCCACCACCTCGGCCAGCAGCTGGGGGGGGGCGCCCGGCGTGAGATGTCGCTTCTTGGCGCGGCCTGCCTCGGCTTCGCACCCTACGCTGTGTTGACCTTACTGCCCCTGTTCTTCGGCATCACCGGGCTGTTCCTCGGC
>CAYSMT010000011.1:0-10763 GCA_964432135.1 uncultured Acidobacteriota bacterium | reverse complement strand
TCGGCCTTGGCATCCGCTTCGTGCTCCATCTGCTGGTCGATTGGCCAGCTCTCGGGCTGGCCCTGATGACCCGGGGCGGCGCGCGAGCACGCACGCCGGTGGATCCGCCGGCCATGCCTCCCGCCGTCGCGCCGGAAGCGCGGGCGTAGGTCGTCGCTCCTCTCCCCAGCGAACACCCGTCTCGCCGCGTGACACGGGCTCTCCGAGCCCCTATCTATTGACGGGGAGGGCTCCCGGAGAGCCCGGGGAGAGTCTGTGACCGAGCAGGAGAGTTCCGAGGCCCTGAGCAGCCTCGAGAGACGCTACCAGGATCTCGCGCACGAGCACCAGTTGCTCACGATCCGTTACGTCCACCGCACCCTGCTGCTCCAGATCGCCTCACGTATGCTCGAAGCGACGAGCTACCCCGAGCTGTGGAAGGAGGTCGAGGAGATACTCGGCTCGCTTGCCGGACTACCCCTGTTCTGGGTTCAGGCCTGCCCCGAGAGCGGGCCGCTATCCTACGTCTCCACCGGCGTGCGCGAGCTGAGCTCGGCGCCGACCCGCAAGCAGATCGCCGCGGCGCTCGCTCGAGCACCGGTGTACGATAACAATAATGCCCGACCCTATGAGGTCCTGGTCTCGACCGGAAATGTGCTCGGATGCCTGCGCTTCCCAGCAAATCCCGGCGGGGTCGTCTTCCTCACTGGCTCGGATCGCGTCGACCTGCTCTGGAAGACTGAGCGTGAGCTACTCGAAGCCATCCGTTCGATTTTGCCCCCTGCCATCGCCGCGGTCAGCCAACGCCAAATCCTGGCTGAAGCCGCCCTGCGAGATCCACTGACCGGTGTTCGCAACCGGCGTGAGTTCGAGCACCGCCTGCACGAGGAGCTGGCACGCAAGGACCGCACGAGATCTGAGCTCTCGCTCGTGATGCTCGACGTCGATCACTTTAAGGTGATCAACGACAGCTACGGGCATCCCGAGGGGGACGCCGTGCTCAAGGAGATTGCCTCGCGCCTCGTCGCGACCTTGCGGCTGCAGGATATCGTGGCGCGCTACGGCGGGGAGGAGTTCGCGATCCTCTTGCCCGAGTGCGACGACGCTCACGGGCAGATGGTTGCAGAGCGTCTGCGCCGTGCCATCGCCGACCACCCCTTCCCGATCAGCCACGGCCAGGGCATCATCGACGTCACAGCGAGTCTGGGCATCAGCGCAGCCCGTGAGAATGAGTCCGCCTCGGAACTCATACGCCGCGTCGATGCGGCGCTCTACCGCGCCAAGGGCCTTGGTCGAGATCGGGTCGTCGCCGCGAGGCCTGAGCATCTTCGAGTCGTCGCCACGAGATCTGAGCATCTTCCGCCGGAGAAGTAGGCGCTACCAGAGACGGAACCGCTCGCCGTCGTGCCCGCCACGACCGCGCGAGGTATCATCACAAGCGAAGCGCACCGACAAAACGAAAGGCACGGCGCCGACATGTACTTGACGGGTCTGATCCACCGCGAGCGCCTCTTCGAATTAGCCACCCGCTGGTTCAACGGGCAGCTCGATCCCAGCGATGGTCGTTTCGTCACTGAGATGTTGACTTTCGAAAACCTGATCACCGGCCCAACGACGCGCACCTTCCTCCAGGACATCTTCCATGCGGCCGAGTTCGCGCCCGTCGAGCTGCATCGACTACGACTCAAAGATGAGCTGCGCGACATGATCGTCGCGCGCTGCCCGGTGAGCACGCCCCGTCGCCAGGCGCTGTTCTCGAAGTATCGGGAGCATCCCGAAGAGTTCTTTCCCCAAACCCCCACAGACATGATCGTGGCCACCGAGGACGGAGGTTTTCCCCGGGGCACGATCCGCGTCAAGCGTATCCGGCGGGTCGCGGAGAAGGGCTCGCGACGCATTGCCGACGCTCTGGCCGATACGATCCGCTCGCGAGCCCGGATCTTCGCCCAGGAACGTGCCGCCTCCTCAGGCGTGAGCCTTGATCGCCTTTATTCCTCCCCGCAGACCATGCGCGAAGACTTCGAACGGGCAGAGCAGCAGGTCTCTCAGCTTTTCCGCGAGCAGGAGGTCGTCCTCGGCCGCGAGCAGATGCGTATCGACGACATCATCGGCTGCAAGATCATCGGCAGCACGCAAGAGCTCGAGCGCGTCGAACGCGCGATCTCCGCCCATCCCGGCGCACGCTTGGCCGAACGGGAGGTGCACCGTGGCGCCTACAACGACACCAACCTGCTCGTCGATCTCGACCTGCCCGAACCCGCGGAAATTGTCGACCGTCTCGGCGGCCGAGATTGGTGCTTTGCGGGGGGCCGCGGCATCGCTCCGGAGCGACTCGAGCGCGCCTTTCCCGCCTATGTCGAAAGCGGCGCGCGAAGCTACCGCGCCGAGATTATCTTGACAAGCCTCGAGGAACTCATCGAATCCGAGTTCGGTCGGTCGATGCACGAAGAGCGCGTCCTCGCCCAAAGACAAACAGCCCAGTACGCGGGTCGCATCGCCCGCAACGCATCCTTCCTGATCGAGTACATGCTGCGCTTGGCGATCTCACCCACGGTGACGATCGATCAGCTTCCCATCGTGATGTGGGGTCGTTACCTGGCCGACACCTACTCCTCGGCGGTCTGGCGTCTATACGGCATCCGTCACGGCGTCGCCCTGATGGACTCCTTCATGCCTGAACCGGGGGAGCTGCTTGGAGGCTCTGAATGAGCTATCGTGGGCAGACGATGAGAATCTTGGCCACGCTGACGATCGCCTGTCTCACCGCGGCGAGCCTCGTCGTCTTGAGCGCGGCATGCGCGCCCTCCACGCAAGACGATCCGCGAGGCGAAGGTACAGGACAGCCAGATGGGCGCTGCCAGGCAACGACCCGCCAAGGAAGCCGCTGCCGGCGTGCGGCTCGTCCCGGCAAGACCACCTGTGCGCAGCACGCGGGCTGACGGCGCGTCACCTCAGCTTTCCGCCGCGTAGAGCTTCTCGATCAGGTCACCTCCGTGACGTCGCTCGAGGCGCAGCAGAATGAAATGCCCTCGAGCGATGCGCTGGAAGTGCTCGATGAAGACGGTGTTGACCACCGCCCCGCTCACGGCTCCGATCAACGGTACGCTTTCGAGAGCCATCTTTTCTTCGACAACGACACCAAAGCGCGCCGCGATGGCATCGACGAAACGCACGAGCACAGGCGCTCCCTGGCGCGCCATGCCCTGCCCCGCCAGGTGACGCGCCGCATCAGAGAGAGCCTTGGCGAGGGTGGCCCGTACGGCGTAGTACGCCGTTTCTGCGGCGTCATCCTCCGGCCGCGAACCACCAAAAGCGAAGACCTCGAGGCAGGCCAGGCGAGTCCCAAACTCGCTCAGATCGTGTCCCTCGGCCCGAGCAATCTCCGCGATCGTGCGAAAGATCAGGACGGTCGTAATGGGCAGCTCGATGGCGAGTCCCACTAAACCGAAAACCCCGCCGGCCGCACCAGCGGCCGCGCCAGCGTAGCGGTGCATCCGCTCTCGAGCCACCGCACCAAAACCCTCGGTGCGCAGGGTCATCAACGCAGCGCCCAGAGCACGCTCGAGAGCAGCCCGCGTGAGATCGTGAAGGGCCTCCTGCGCCCCCTCGGGAAGGAGGCGTAGGCCCCGCTCGATCGGGCGCCCGAGGACTTCGCTCAGTCTCATGCCCAGGGAGCGGCGCTCGAGCAGGGTCTTTGCCAGGCGAAGGTCGGCGCGTTCCTCCGCGGCGAGGGGCATCAACCCTTCTCAGCCCACAAACGCGCGAGGTGGATCAGCGTCTCACAGGCCTTCTCCATCGCACGGGTCGCGACCCACTCGAACTTGGAATGGAAGTTGACGCCACCGGCAAAGATATTGGGCGTCGGAAGCCCCATCTCGGACAGCCGCGCCCCGTCGGTGCCACCGCGAATCGCCTCCAACCGAGGCTCGACCCCTGCGGCCCGCACAGCGTCGAGCGCAAAAGCCACAGCCCGAGGCTCCTTCTCGAGGTGGTAGATCATATTGCGATACTGCTTTTTGATGACGACCTCGACCTGCGATCCCTCAAACTCGCGCTCGAGCCCCTCTCCTACGAGCTTCAGATAGGCCTCGAGGCGCTCAAGTCCTTCAACGGCAAAGTCCCGCACGATGTATGTGATTGTCGCCGCGCTCGTGTTGGCCTCGAGACGGATCGGGTGCAGATAACCCTCTCGGCCTTCGGTCCATTCAGGTGAGAGTCCCATCGGTACACTCTCGATGAAGCGCGCGGCGATACGAGAGGCATTGATCATCTTCTTCTTCGCGTAGCCAGGATGGACGTCGCGCCCCGTGATCTTGACGGTGGCACCATCGGCGCAAAAGGTCTCGTTCTCGATCTCGCCAAGGACGCTCCCATCGACAGTATAGGCGACCTGCGCGCCAAAGCCTTCGAAGTCGAAGTGAGCCGTACCCATCCCCGTCTCTTCGTCAGGGGTAAAGGCCAGACGAATGGGTGGGCGAGGTGCCTCGGGATGCTCCATCATCCAGGCAACGGCCTCGAGGATCTCGGCCAAGCCGGCTTTATCATCGGCGCCGAGCAGGGTCGTACCACTCGCAGTGATAATCTCCTCACCGACGAAGCGGGCGAGTTCCGGGTTCTCCGAAGCACGAATGACGACCGCCTCGTCGTCCGGCAGCACGATGTCGCCACCCTCGTATTGATGGACAATCGGCTTGACATCTTTGCCGCTGACCTCGGGATAGGTGTCATAGTGCGCGAGCAACCCGAGGACCGGACGATCCTCGAAACCCACCGAGGCTGGCAGACGGGCCGTCACATAGCCGTGCTCATCCATGGCCACATCGTCGAGCCCCATCGCTTCGAGATCGTCGCGCAGGACACCTGCGAACTCGAGCTGCTGCGGGGTACTCGGATAACGATCCTCCACGTCATCTTTCGACTGGGACCAGATCTGGACGTACTTGAAAAAGCGTTGTTTGAGACTCTCGGTATTGACCATCACGTCGGCTCCAGCGGGACGAGGGCGCTTGAGGCGATCCCGTCGACAAGGGGGGAAAGCACGAGAATACAACCACCGCAAAGAGCTGTCGTCTCCGGGGCCCGGGAGCGCTGCATTTAGGAGCGGGCGACGCGGCGGGTCTTCGGCAAGGGGCGATCGTCTTCGAGAGGCCAGCCGGGGCGCTGGACCGGCGCAAGCTTGCCACGCCACCGGGGGCGCTCGGGCTCCGCGTTGCCGATCTTTCGGCGAGGAACCCATCCCATGCGCGTCATGACGGCCCGGTTGAGCTCCTCAAAGTCCCTGGCACCGATGCTCCCAGGTGCGCTGAGAGTCACCGGCCGCCGATGGAGCGGCGCTTCGGCGACGACGGACGATTCGCGAATCGAGGGCAGGATGTACTCCGGGTAACGGCTGTGCAGCGCCGCGACGGTCATCCGCGCGAGACGCGTCCGAACGACGCGAGAGGGCACGATGCCCAGGATGCGCAGCCGAGGGTTCATCTGCTCACGGGTCTGCGCAAGTAGATGCATCTGGCTCTCAAGGTCTTCGAGGCCAGGCGCCTTGGTTTCCACGACGAAAAGCACATCTTCAGCGGCAACCAGGGCTTTGCGCGTGGAGAGCGAGGAGCTCGGCCCCGTATCGAGGATCACGCACTGAATCTGCCGCCGACGCAGCGGTGCCAGCACGACCCGCAGCCGATAGGGGCCGCGCATCTCGAACTCGAAGCCGCTCAGACGCGGTGCTGCAGGCACGATCCGAGGTGTCCACTCATCACCGAGGCGAACGGCCGCCGAGAGCAGCTCACAGCGACCCTCGAGGACATCCCAGAGATCCGCGCGTCCGGCCTGGGCCGTCACGCCGAGGTAGCGTGAGGATCCCCCTCCGGGAACGAGGTCGACGAGCAAGGTGGATACCCCAGCCGCAGCCAGAGAGCACGCGAGATGAGCGCTGACCGTGCTTTTGCCGGCCCCTCCTCGCGCCTGGACGACAGCGATGGTCTGCATCAGACGGTGCCTCGCTCCGCGCACACCACGCCTCACGCGTGGCACGCAGGAAACCCTCCGACGAGCTCCTCGATATTTACCGCTGTACAACCCCACGCAAAGTATAGCAAGAACAGCGAGATCTGTGCACTACCCCTCACTGAACCCCAATAGGTTCCGTCAGCGAGCACCCTAGCCGAGAAGGCCTCAGATCGACCGCTCGAGCTCATAGGGCCAGGCCTCGAGTCCGCCATCAAGCACACGCACGCGAGAGAGACCCTCCTCTCGGAGGATGAGCGAGGCTTCATAGCTCTTCAAACCCGTCCGCGAAACGACGACAATCTCCCGCTCACGTGGCAGCTCGTGCAGGCGGCCGCGCAACGCCCCGAGGGGAATATTGACGCACCCCGCGAGCAAGAACTCCCCCTGAGCGGCGGGCAGACGCACATCGAGCAGAAAAGGGGGGGCATCGGAAACCAACTGCTCTCTCAGCTCAGCCGAGGAGATCCCCTCGAAGACGCCGGCGCATTTGTTGCGGATGACGTTGGCCGCAGCAAGAAGCGAGTCCATGGCGAGCGCATAGGGAGGCGCAAAACAGAAGTCCAGCTTTGAGAAGGCCTCGACCTTCATGCCAACGCTCAGCGCGGTGGCCACCATGTCGATACGCTTGGCGACCTGCCCCTCCCCGATTCCCTGGGCACCGAGCAGGCGACCGGATTTTCTGTCGGCGATCATCTTGACGAGAATCGTCTTCGCCGTAGGAATGTAGTGCGCACGATCAAGACTGGGAATTAGACAGGTCACGGGATCGAAACCCGCCTCTCGCGCATGCTTCTCGTCGAGACCGGTGCGGGCCACGGTGTAGTCGAAGATCTTGATCACCGTGCTGCCGACGACACCTGGAAAGCTTTCCTCCCCGCCGCAGATGTTGATCGCCGCAACGCGTCCCTGCTTGACCGCCGTGGATCCCATGGGCACCCATGCGGGCTTTCCCGTAACGAGGTGCCGGCTCTCGGCGCAGTCTCCAATCGCGAAGATACGTGGGTCAGAGGTTCTGAGTTGCTCGTCCGTTCGGATCGCGCCCGTGACGCCGAGCTCCAGCCCTGCACCGCGCGCAAGCTCGACATTCGGACGCACTCCGGCTGCGAGGATGACAAAGTCGCAGGGAATGCTGCGCCCATCAGCGAGATGCACTTCCGCGACCCGACCGTTCTTCCCTGCAAATGCCGTCGCTGCGCAGCGTGTGTAGACCTTGATGCTACTCGCTTCGAGATAACGCTGGACGAGCAATGCCAGCTCGGGGTCGACGATACCAAGGATGCTTTCCTGCGCCTCGACCAGGGAGACCCGGCTACCGGAGACAGCGATCGCCTCGGTGATTTCGGAGCCGAGCAAACCGGCACCGATGATGACGACGTCTTTCGCCTTGCCCGGCTGCAGCTCACGCTTGATCGCCTCCGCGGAGCGTGCACCGTGCAAGGTGTAGACACCCTGCAGATCGACACCCTCGATCGGGAGCACGACCGCCGAGGATCCCGTCGCCAACACGAGCTGATCGTAGGGCAGGAGGCGCTGCGACCCATCGACGGTGCTGCGCACGCGCACCTTGCGTTCTTCACGCAAGATTTCAACGGCCTCGGTCAGTTCCAAGGTCCTCAGATTGCTCCCATCATGGAGCAACGAAGAGTCACGTTCCTCGCCCAGGGGGGTGCTCGTCAAATCAGCCTGATCGGCAACAACACCAGAGATGTAGTAGGGCAGTCCGCACCCCGCGTAGGAATGGGCCTTGCCTCGTTCGACGACGGTCACCTCCGTGCCGGAGTCGAGACGCATGATCTTCGCTGCAACCTTCGACCCCGCTACGACACCTCCTATGACGACGACTCGCTGGGTGACACGACGCGGCGCGGCGCTCGTGCCGGCGCCTCCCCATTCGGGAAGTGATTCCCCGCGCGCAAGGCGCGCCTGCTGCTCGGCCGCACACTCCGGGCAGCGATAGAAAGACGCCCGAGCCAGCACGCCGCCCGTTTCAGCCGGCTCGAGATGCACGAGCCCGCCGATGGCCCGGGCGGCCTTTGCAGCAAAGGCGAGGCCGAGCCCGGTTCCTTCCTTGGCGACTGCTTTGGCATTCGGCGCGCGGTAGAACTCGTGAAAGAGGTGCTCAAAGGCCTCGGGAGGGATGCCGATGCCCGTGTCTACGATCTCGACATGAAGCATCGCCAGGTCGTTCTCACAGCTCTCACCTGCGGCTTGCCCTCCCGTCTCGCTCTCCTCGAGATAGATACGTGCCGCAACCCGCCCACCTCGCGGCGTGTACTTGACGGCGTTTTCGAAAAGCACGTGCAGGATCTCGCTGACGATTCCGGGATCGCCTCGGATCCAGCCCGCAGCCATCGCATTATCTACCTCGATCATGCTCTCGAGCTTGATCTCAGCGAGGGTGGCCGCATCACGAACGCGATCGAGAGCTGACTGAAAGCTGGCCACGAGATTGACCGGAACCATCTGCTCCTGGCTGAGTTCATCGAGGCTGCGCAACCGCATGACATCCGAGACGAGCCTCATGCTCGCGTTGCAGCTATGGACCGCCTTCTCGAGCATCTGCCGCTGGCGCGGATCGATCGGCCCCAGGAAACCACCGATGACCGTGGAGAGCACCGTCTGGATCGTGTTCAGCGGCGACTTGAGCTGGTGCGCCGCAACAGACGCGAGGAGGAAGAGCTCGTCATGTCCATCGAGCGGGTCCGGCCGGCGCGCGTCACTCATCGCCGATATCCTCGACGATCCCGACACCGCGCGCCCCGGGAGCACCCTGGGGCGATCCACCAGGCGGGCACGGGTTGTAGGCAGCAGATTCGCATCAGCACGACCTCGCTCCGAGCAAGCATCGAGGGCCAGGACTCACCCAGGGCGCCTTACGGGGTTTCGCCCCTTCCCGACGGCTCCGAGCAATTCTAGCAGTTTCCCCTCTTGGGGGGAGCATCCGGCCTTCGGGGACAGGCGAGGCAGCCGGCCTGTGGTCACCCATCGGAACAGGGTACAATCCGCCCTCGCGCGGTCTCCGATTTCCGGAACCGCCCCGTCCTCCGAGAGACTGATGCCTGAATCACGTCCCGAGAAAGGTACCCTGGGCTTCCAGCGATTCCTCTGGGATATTCGCTATCGACGCGATCGCTTCCGCCAGGCGCTGGGCGTGTTCTACGCCCTCGTCGTTGCGCTGCTGGGCGCCCCCCCCCCGCATTGGTTCTGGACCGGGGTTCCCCTCGTCGTTCTCGGGATCCTTGTCCGCTTGTGGGCCTCGGGCCATGTCAAAAAGGACAAGGTCCTCGCCACGGACGGCCCCTACGGCTTCGTACGCCACCCGCTCTACGTCGGCAACCTCCTGATCAGCTTCGGCTTCGCGATCTCGAGCGCCTTGTGGTGGGCTCTGCCCGTGCTGATCATTTTCCTGCTGCTCTTCTACCCGCCCGCGATCCGCCAGGAGGACGCCAAGCTGCGAGATCTCTTTCGTGAACAGTGGGTGCCCTGGCGCGCAAGGACGCGTGCTCTGTGGCCCCGGTTGCGACCCTACGGGCACGGCCAGCGCAGCCAATGGTCTCTGCGGCAGAGTCTGATGCAAAACGGTGAACCCCTCATCGCGATCTTCCTGATCCTGCTGATGTACAACCTTTTCCTCGCCATCGTCGTCGTCTGAAGCGATGCTCGATGGCCTCCACGGGCTCGACGACGCGGCGCTCGAAGGGTGGGTGCGCGAACGCCTCCGCGACGGCACACACTTGCTCGGCCACGGCTATCAAGGCGCGGTCTACCTCTTCGAAGAGCACGAGCCGCCGTTGGTGATCAAGACGGCCCATGGTCGTGGCCCCGGGGCGATGCTCCGCCGGAAGATGTTGCGACAAGAACGCGAGGTCTACCGCCGTCTCGCCGGAGTGGCGGGCGTGCCCCGCTGCTTCGGCCTGCTCGACGGGCGTCATCTCGTGCTCGAGTTCATCGAGGGCGTGCCTTTCCGCCGGGCCCGGATCGACGAACGCGCCCCCTTCTTCGACCGCCTGGCTCGGTTGATCGCCGAGCTCCACGCCCGCGGCGTCGCCCACGGTGATCTCAAAAAAAAAGACAACCTGCTCGTGCGCGCCAACAATCACCCCGAGCTGATCGACTTCGGCGTCGCCATCGTCCGGCGGCCCGGCTTCGCACCGCTCAACCATTTCCTCTACGAGCTCGCCGCGCGCTTCGACATCAACGCCTGCGCCAAGCTCCGCCTCGGCCGCACGCCGGACCCCCACCGGGACAGCGAACTCTACGGCTATCGTCGGACCCACATCGAGCGCCTCGCGGGCTGGATCAAGACGACCTACCTCGCCCTGCGGGGGCGCTAGCAAGGGCGTGCGCCGTCCCGAAGGCGCCCATAAGACGAAAGTGCGGACATCAAGGACGTGACGGCACGCGCCGGAGAACCCAGATTCGTTAGGAGGGGATGGGAGAGAGTCTCGACGAGCAGGTACAAAACTGCGGGAGAAACGAGCGATGGCGTTGAGAATCCTTTTCGTAGACGACGAACAACGGATCCTCGATGGCGTGAGGCGCATGCTCCGCCCGATGCGCAAGGAGTGGGAAACGGAGTTCGTCGACTCCGGCAAACGCGCTTTGGAGCTCCTCGAGGAGCATCCTTTTGACGTTGTCGTCAGCGACATGCGCATGCCCGGCATGGACGGCAGTGAGCTGCTCCGAGAAGTCCAACAACGCCATCCAGAAACCGTGCGCATCGTCCTCTCCGGACATTCTGAGATCGAGCTGGTGCTCGCCTCGGTCGGCCCTTCCCACCA
>CAYSMT010000010.1:0-16495 GCA_964432135.1 uncultured Acidobacteriota bacterium | reverse complement strand
TAACGCAGCCACGGGGTTGCGGGAAGGTCCGCACCGTTGAGGGCTCACCTCACAAAGAGTGCGTCGCCGTGCGCTTCATGCTCAGCGCAGAATCAACAGCGCGCCAATGACGAGCAGCGCGGCACAGACGAGGCGCCGAAAGGTCGATTCTTCGAGCTGCAGGTGCAGTCGGTGACCGAGCCAGGCGCCGAGGAAGACCGCAGGTGCCACGGCAGCCGCCGAGAGAAGGCGCGGCCAGGTGATCAACCCTAGGGTGAGATATGTCGGCAAACGCAGGCAGGTCACGAGGAGGAAGATGGCCATCAGGTTCGCACGGAAGGCCAGCTTCTCGGTGCCTGCGAGCTGGTAGTAGACGATTAGAGGTGGGCCGCCAGTACCGAACATGCCTGCGAGAACTCCGGAGATGAAGCCGGTGGGCGGACCCAAGTATCCGGGCCAACGAAGCTGTCGGTGGGCCGGCAACATGAACAGCCCGATCGCGGTGACGATCAGGAACGCACCGAGCAGTATGAGTGCGGCTGCGGGCTCGGCCGACTTAAGCACGAGGGCTCCGATTGGGACCCCTATGGCGATGCCGACGCAGATCAACAGGACCTCGCGCCAACGCAGCAGCCGGCGCGAAGAGTAGACGACGAGGATCTCCGCCGGCAGGCTGACGAGGAGCAAGATGACGACGACATCCTTGACCTCGGACAGCACGATCGCCAATCCACCGACGGCGATCAGGCCGGAGCCGAAGCCGAAGAGAACGTAGACGAGCTCGGCAACGAGCAGAATCCCGCAGGCGAGCGCGAAGCTGCCCCAGGAGTCGAAGACAGTCTGCAAGGTGGTGTTCACAGGGAATGGCCCTGGGCGATGCTGATCGAGCGCGAGAGCCTGCGCAAGCATGATTTCCCTGTTGGAGAGGGATCGGCCATCCTCATCAATGGGAGGAAAGCGTGATGGTGGAGAGCAGCGGCTCAAGCAAGTTGTCGAGCGCAGCCATGATGATGAAGCCAACGACTACGCCGTAGGTCGCGCCATGGGCGCGCTCCTTGCTGTGCGTTTCCGGGATGATCTCGGCCGAGATCACCCAGAGCATCGCGCCGGCGGCAAAGGCGAGGAAGTAGCCGAGCAACGGCCGAGCGATTGCCACCAGGGAGGCGCCCATCAGACCGCCGACCGCTTCGACGAGTCCCGTGCACAGCGTCACGATGAGCGCGAAGCGCAACGAATAGCCCAGGCGGAGCAGAGGTGCGCCGACGGCGAGGCCTTCGGGGATATTCTGCAGCCCGATGGCGATGGCGAGGGTAAGGCCCGCGGCGAGGTCGCCACTGCCGAATCCGACGCCGACCGAGAGTCCCTCAGGGAAGTTGTGGATCGTAATCGCGAAGATAAACAGCCAGATTCTGCGCACTCGTGTGGGATCGCCGCCCTCCCTGCCGAGCAGGCCGAAATGTTCATGGGGTAAGAGGTGGTCACTGAGATGGACGAAGGCTGCGCCGGCAAGCATGCCGACGACCAGTGCGCTCACGCCACCCTCCTCGATCGCTGGCACGACCAGTGAGAAGGCCGTCGCGGCAAGCATGACGCCGGCGGCCCCCCCGAGCAGGACGTTGAGTACGCGCTCGGAAGGTTGGCGCATGAAGACAAGCGGGAGAGCACCGAGCACCGTTGCCAGCCCGGCAGCGAGCGAGGCGAGTGTGCCGTAGACAATCACACTGTCCATGCGGTCCCCCAAAATCGAGATTCTAACCCTGCTCAATGAGCACAAGTACAAAGGCACGCATGCAACGTACTCACCGGACGCCCGTCCCAGGGCGCCACGGCACAGCACAATCGACCCGTGATCTGGAGCCCCGTGCGCTGCACAGAGACTACATCGATCGCCGGTACTGGCCCCCAATTTCGTAGAGCGCCCGGCTGAGCTGACCGAGGGTGCAGACTCGGCAGGCGTCCATCAAGGCTTCGAAGATGTTGCCGTTGGCGAGGGCTGTCTCTCGCAGGTGTGTAAGGGCGTCTTCTGCACGCTGGGCAAAGCGCTCGTGGAGCTGTTCGACCTGGACCACCTGGGCCATCTTCTCCTCTTCCGTTGAGCGGATCAGTTCAGTTTCGACGACGCCTTCCTCGGCGTCTGGGTTGAGAAAGGTGTTGACCCCGATGATGGGCAGCTCTCCGGAGTGTTTGAGCATCTCGTAGTGCAGACTCTCCTCCTGGATCTTGCTGCGCTGGTACATCGTTTCCATCGCGCCAAGTACGCCACCGCGATCGCTCAGCCGCACGAACTCGTCGAGAATCGCCTCCTCAACCAGCTCGGTCATCAACTCGGTGATGAAGGCTCCCTGAAGCGGGTTCTCATTCTTCGTCCAGCCGAGCTCGCGGTTGATGATCATTTGTACCGCGAGAGCGCGGCGAACAGAGGCTTCAGTCGGTGTCGTGATCGCTTCGTCATAGGCGTTGGTGTGCAGACTATTGCAGTTGTCGCAAATGGCGTAGAGGGCCTGGAGCGAGGTGCGGATATCGTTGAAATCGATCTCCTGAGCATGAAGTGATCGTCCGGAGGTCTGGATGTGGTACTTGAGCTTCTGCGAGCGTTCGCTGGCGCCGTAAAGATCGCGCATCGCCACAGCCCAGATTCGCCGAGCGACCCGGCCAATCACGGCGTACTCCATGTCAAGACCATTGGAGAAAAAGAAGGAAAGATTCGGGGCGAAGAGATCGACATCCATGCCACGCGCTTTGTAGTACTCGACGAAGGTGAAGCCGTTGGCCAGGGTGAAGGCGAGCTGTGAGATCGGGTTTGCTCCGGCTTCAGCGATGTGATAGCCCGAGATCGATACCGAGTAGAAGTTGCGCACGTTTCGATCGACGAAGTATTGCTGGATGTCCCCCATCATCTTCAGCGCGAACTCTGTGCTGAAGATGCAGGTGTTCTGGGCCTGGTCCTCCTTGAGGATGTCTGCCTGAACCGTGCCTCGCACCATGGATAGGGCCTGGGTCTTGAGCTCTTCGTACTCCTCTGGCGGCAATAGCTCATCGCCCGTGACGCCGAGGGTACCAAGGCCAAATCCGTCGTGGCCTTCCGGCAGCTCGGCACGATAACGTGGCTGCTGGTCGTTGCAGATCTCGGCGATCTTCTTCTGCGCGCTTTCCCAACGTCCCGTTTCCTTCAAACGTCTTTCGACGAGTTGGTCGATGGCCGTGTTGAGAAAGAAGGCCAGCAGCATCGGTGCCGGCCCGTTGATCGTCATCGATACCGAGGTCTTCGGCGAGCAGAGATCGAAGCCCGAGTAGAGGCGCTTGGCATCATCGAGCGAGCAGACCGAAACGCCGGAGTTACCTATCTTGCCGTAGATGTCCGGTTGGCGGACCGGGTCGTCACCGTAGAGGGTGACCGAGTCGAAAGCCGTTGAGAGCCGTGCTGCACTCTGGCCCTTCGAGACATAGTGGAAGCGACGGTTGGTGCGCTCGGCTGTGCCCTCGCCTGCGAACATGCGCGTCGGGTCTTCACCCGTGCGCTTGAAGGGAAAGACTCCCGCAGTGAAGGGAAAGGCGCCCGGGAGGTTTTCGAGAGCGATGAAACGCGTCAGCTCGCCCCAGTCTTTGCTCTCGGGCAAGGCGACCTTCGGCACTCGCGTCCCCGAGAGGGTCTGGCTGCTGGCTGGTACGCGGATCGTCTTGTTGCGTATCTCGTAGACGAATTCATCGGCGGCATAGGCCGTCTTCTGTTTCTCCCACTCTGCGAGCTGTCGGCGCAGCCGGGGATCGAGTTCGCCAAGCAGCTCGTGGTAGCGCTGGCGCAGCACGAGAATACCTTCTCTCAGACCCGTCTCCGTGAGCTGCTCGCGGCTGTAGTCACCGTCGATGGCCGGGACCGTGTCTCCGAGCTCACGTAGGGCCCGGGCGACACCGTCGGCTCGGGCAGCGATCTCGGACTGGCGCTCGGAGCGTCGTTTGTATTCTCGGACGGTTTGCGCGATCTCCGCGAGGTAGCGTACCCGGTCGGGCGGTACAACGGTGGGGATGCTTTCGATGCGCCGGGGATGCGCTCCGGGAACCCAAGCGGCGCTACCGAGGGTTGTGAGCTTCTGCATCAACCAGCCAAAGAGGCAATCGATTCCGGGGTCGCCGAAGCGACTCGCAGCGGTGAGGAAGATGGGCATCTCGCTGAGCGCGCGGTCAAAGAGCTGGTGATTGCGCTGGTATTGCTTACGCACGTCGCGCAGCGCATCCTCGGCGCCACGCTTGTCGGACTTGTTAATCGCAACGGCATGGGCGAAGTCGAGCATGTCGATCTTCTCGAGCTGTGATGGAGCGCCGTACTCTGGCGTCATAACGTAAAGCGCGATATCGCACAGGTCCGTGACGGCCGAGTCGCTCTGCCCGATTCCCGCAGTTTCAAGCACGACGAGATCGTAGCCGGCGGTGCGCAAGACGAGCAGGGCGTCGCGCACGGATGCTGCAGTAGAAAGATGCGCTCGCCGGGTGGCCATCGAACGCATGTAGACCCGTTCGCCCTTGACGGCGTTCATGCGGATCCGGTCACCGAGCAGGGCGCCACCCGTGCGGCGGCTGGTTGGATCGACCGAAAGAATCGCCGCGCTGCGCTCAGGGAAGTGCGACAGAACACGGCGGATGAGCTCGTCGGTCAGTGAAGATTTGCCTGCGCCACCGGTTCCTGTAATGCCGATGACTCGCGGCATTTCCTTGACGCGGGCCTTTTCGAGCTCAGCACGCAACGTCCTCAGGGCTTTGGCGTCACCGGCGCCGTGAGTTTTCTCGACCAAGGTGATCGCAGAAGCTACCGCGTGCGGATCCCGGGCGAGCAGACCTTCGGGAAGTGGGTCGCCGACCTCGATGCGCGCATAGTCCGAGCGGCGCATCATGTCGCGGATCATGCCAACGAGACCCATGTGGCGTCCGTCTTCGACCGAATAGATCTGCTCGATGCCATAAGCATGGAGCTCGGAAATCTCGGCGTCGGTGATCGTGCCGCCGCCTCCACCGAAGACCTTGATGTGCGCGCATCCGCGCTCGGCGAGCAGGTCGACCATGTAGCGGAAGAACTCCATGTGGCCGCCCTGGTAGGACGACACGGCGATCGCGTGAGCGTCCTCCTGGATCGCGGCTTCGACAATCTCCATCACGGAGCGGTTATGGCCGAGGTGAACCACCTCAGCTCCTTCCTGTTGGAGGATGCGCCGCATGATGTTGATGGCCGCGTCGTGACCGTCAAACAGGGACGCTGCTGTGACGAAGCGCAGCTTGTGTTCAACGGCAAAGATATCGCTCTCTCGAAGGGGGCTGCTTTCGGTGGCCGACATCGTCGTGACTCCCTAAGCCTTGCTGCTATCAAGACGGTCGCGCTTGGCTCGGATGCGCTTGAGATAGCTGCGTAATTGCTTGTCGAGCTGGCGCAACTCGCGGACGCGTTCACCCAGTTGCTCGAGATGCTCGCCGAGGAGACGTTCCAATTCGTCGAGCATTGCCGGCGTGTTTCCCTGATCGAAAGCCAGGTTCAAGGCTGCGATCTCTCCGAGGGTCAACCCGAGCTTCTTAAGGCGCGCGATGAAGCGCAATCGCTCAAGGGCCTCAGGCCCGTAGCGCCGGCGGTGCCCTCGCCCACGCTCGAGAGGAGAGATGAGGCCCCTCTCCTCGTAGTATCTGATGGTACGGCTACTTAACTCCGCCAGGCTGGCGAGCTCTGCGATGTCGAAGGTCGTTTGTGTTGTGTTCATAGAATATATAGTAGTCGATAAGACCAGTTTACGTCAACTGTTACAGCGACGCTGCGCCGAGTAAACCGACCCGCTCAGAGCTCTCCCGCCCACCTGGACAGCCATTTCGTACCAATGGAGAGGTTTCGAAAGGGTCTTCGTCCGATGATATGCCCGGACGCGGGGACCTGCTGTCTTACATGCATCGGCGGGCCCGGGATGTGGGGGTGAACCGTTTCGCCCCGTGGCGCGGGCCGGATCCCTCCCGCAGTCAGCGCCACGCTTCATTCAGGGGATGCTGCATCCCGGGCCGCGTCCTGTGCTGAGCATTCTCGCAGCACGGGAGCACGGTGCAGGCTTCTTCCGGCTACAATCAACTTTGGAGGTGGCCCGAAATGCAGACTAGGTTCGTCTTGATCGTCCTCGTATCGTTCGTCGCCTTTTCTTTGACCGTCATCGCGGAGCCGCCATCGGATCTTGGAACGCGGGTCACGGGGCTCGAAAAACGACTCGAGTCCGCGACGTTCACCGCCGATCGTCTGATGAAGAAGGTGGATGATCTGCTCTGGTTCGAGCGCGTCGGTGAAGTGGCTCGCATCGACAAGGTGTACATCCCTACGGTACCGAATCCGCATGAAAAGCCGACCTATGGCATCGCAAACGATCGGCACCCGATCAAGATCTGGTGCTACGTCTTCGAACCGCGCTCGCTCGCGAAAGGAAGCCGCGTGCCACTCGTTGTGCTGCCGCACGGGGGCGTCCACGGGGACTTCAGCACCTACTATGTCCACATCGTCCGCGAGCTTCTCGCCGAAGGTTACGTCGTTCTCGCGCCCGAGTACCGAGGTTCGACCGGATATGGACGAAAAACTCAGGAGGCGATCGACTATGGCGGTCTCGAGGTCGACGATGTCGTCGCGGCGCGTGATTGGGCTGTGGAGACCCTGCCCTCGGTCGATGGCTCCCATGTTGCGATCATCGGTTGGAGCCACGGCGGACTGATCGCCCTGATGAGCGTGTTCGATCATCCGGAGAAGTTCCAGGTCGCCTATGCCGGCGTGCCCGTTTCCGACCTGATTGCGCGCATGGGTTACCAAAGCGACGATTATCGCGCGCTCTACTCGGCGTCGTATCACATCGGCAAGACGGCTAACGAGGACGTCGACGAGTATCGGCGGCGCTCACCAGCCTGGAACGCGCACAAGTTGAAAACACCGCTACTGGTCCACACCAACACCAGCGACCGCGATGTCAGCGTTGTCGAGGTCGAACACCTGATCCAGGCTCTCAAGGCCGAAGGCAAGGAGTTCGAGTACAAGATCTATCGAGATGCACCGGGAGGACACAGCTTCAACCGTCTCGACACCGCCTTCGCGCGGAAGTCGCGAAAGGAGATCTACGCTTTCCTTCGCCGGCACATCTGAGCTGCCGCTTGTTGGGAAGAAAGTCAGACGTAGCATGAGATGGGGGCGGTGACCTCGGTGTAGGCTCGGGTAAAGACCGCTGTGATCTCGTCTTGGAAAGCCTTCCGCGTGGGGTAATCTCGCGGGTCGATAGGGGCTTCGACGCGGTACTTGACCTCGACTCCGTAGCTGTAGTCCCACTCCTTCTCGTTGAGCACGCGTTCGGTTCGCTCGGTCGAAATAATCTGAACCGGCAGGCCCCGCGAGTAAGCGTAATTGACCATCCCAGGCATCAATCGCAGGGGTTTTTCACTCGTATGGCGATGGCCTTCTGGATAGACAATCAGGCCGTTGAGCGGGCAACGCTCGAACTCTCGGTCTAACCACGAGTAAAAGGCTTTGATGCCACGCCGCCTGTTGCGCCGGAAGAACCAGGTCGACCTGTCGAGGCGGGTGGTCAGCCAAGTCAGGGGAAAGGTCATGCCCATTCCGGCTCGAGAAAGCGTGGCCCCCTGTCCATCCGTGATTAACTTGTGCAGGAAGAGATCGGCAAAGCTGCGGTGAGGAGCAAAGTAGAGGCAACGACGAGAGGTGAGCACAACCTCGCCCTCGAGCTCCGTGAGCTTCACGCGGAAGCGTCGCTGGAGCCACCGGGCCCAAACATGGGTGAGCTTGTGGTGCGTTGGTACGCGTAGCACGCCGCTGAGCGCTGCGCCGATCGGGTACACCCAGCCCAGCGCGAGGGCATGCCCTATCAGGCCCACTTTCTTACGCAGACTCACCTGGATCGTCCCTCCGCAGGTCCGCATATAGGATACTCGCCAAGCAGGTAGAACCGCTCAGGCGAGCCAGACGACCACTTGGCAAGCTGCGAGCCGTCGGGGAAACCTTTACGCTCGCAGCTCCGTTTACTGAGCTGAGCGCACGCCTGGAAAGGGCAGGCGCGAGGCGGGTCCTCGCGCGCGCCGAGGAGCGTCTTCCATGGGTCGGTTCATCGCCATTTTTGTCGTCTTGGTCATCATTGTTGGCGCTGTTTATGGTTCCTACGCCTGGATCAAGGGCCAGCAACCCGCGGAGGCGGACTGGAAGCTCATCGAAGTCACGAAGGGCGCAATCACAGAGAAGGCCCTGGCTATCGGTCAGATCGAGCCCCGCCACAGCTTTCACATCAAATCGAAGATTTCGGGCATTGTCGATACGGTGTTCGTCGAGGTTGGGGATGCCGTGCGGGCGGGAGATCCTCTCTTCGAGATCGCACCCGATCCGACACCCACCGAGCTCGTTCAGGCCGAGCGCGCTCTGGAGTCGGCCGCTTCGGCTCACGCTCACGCGAAGAGTGAGTACGAGCGCTATCGCGAGCTCGTCAGCCAAGGGATTCTTGCCCAAGAGAAGCTGGATGGCGAGCAAGAGACCCTCGAGCAGGCGCGCATTGCGCTCGAGCGCGCCCGAGACAACCTTGCCCTGATCCGTGAGGGTCGCATCATGGAGCGGGGCAACGAGGTCGAGTCGATCATCCGCTCTCCCGCTGCAGGCATCGTCCTCGCTCGGCCCGTGAATTCTGGGGATCCCATCGTGCCGCTGACCTCCTACCAAGCCGGCACCGAGATGGCGACGATCGCTAACATGGGTGACCTGGTTTTCAAGGGCACGGTTGATGAGATCGACGTCGGGAAACTGTCCTTGGGTATGCTAGCGCGCCTGAAAGTCGGCGCGCTTCCTGATGAAGCCGTGAAAGGTCGCCTGGCGAGGATCGCGCCGCAGGCGACGGAGAGGGAGGGTGCCAAGCTCTTCGAGGTTGAGATCGAACTCGAAGCTACTCCTTCCCTCACGCTTCGCGCAGGATATTCCGCCACAGGTGAGTTGATCATCCGCGAGAAAACCGAGATTGCTCTCATTCCCGAGCGTTTGGTTACCTTTTCCGACGATGGCAAGCAGGCGAGCGTCGAGCTTCCGCCCTCCGTGCCCGGCGGTGAGCCTCGGAAAGTCCCGATCGAGGTGGGGCTCTCCGATGGACTCAAGGTCGAGGTGATCTCAGGTCTCGAGCCTGGTGACAAGGTGGTCCAGCGTCCGCCCCGCGAGATCGGTAGCTGAGGCGCGAGATGGGGATCATTCGCAGCGTGCGCCAGGTCCTTCGGGACATGAACGCCCAGAAGTTACGAACCGTCTTGACGACCTTCGGTATCGTTTGGGGTACCGTGGCGATCAGCTTGCTGCTCGCCTTCGGCAAGGGTTTCCACGAGTCGCGTTACAAAAGCTTTGCGGGTTTGGGCGAGTACATCGTCATTGCTTGGCCGTCGCGTACCTCGTTGCCCTGGGAAGGGATCGGTAAGGGGCGTCGGATTCGCGTCAGTCACGAGGATATCGCCTTCCTGCGGCAACGGGCGGAGCCTTTGCGCGCCATATCCCCTGAGTACTCCACCAATCTTACGCTCAACTCGGGCGCGTTGACGCTGAATGTGAGCGTCTCGGGTGTCGAGGCGATCTTTGGCGAGCTGCGCAATCTGATAGCTTCTGAAGGCGGGCGCTTTATCAACCCAAAGGACGAGCTCGAAAAGCGGCGCGTTGCCTTCATTGGCGATGAGCTCGCAGAGCAGCTCTTTCCCAAAGGGCAGGTTGTTGGCCAGCATTTCATGCTCGCCTCGTCACCTTTTACTGTCGTTGGCGTCCTCAAGCCCAAGGAGCAGGATTCCAACTATAGCGGTCGAGATAAGGGGAAGATCTTCATTCCGGCGTCGACCTTTCGCGCATTGACGGGCAGGAAATATATCGACAACCTGATTATGAAGGCGCCGCGCTCCGATCAGACCGAGGCGATGAAGGCGAGCGTGCTCGACCTGCTTGCTCGCAAGCATCATTTCGACCCACAGGACAAGGAGGCCTTGTCTATGTGGGACACGACAGAGATGTACGTGTTTCTCGACACCTTCATGTTCGCTTTCCGTGCCTTTCTCGGCATCATCGGTTGCTTGACCCTCGTTGTTGGTGGCATCGGTGTGTCGAATATCATGCATGTCGTCGTCGAGGAGAGGACCCGCGAGATTGGCATCAAGATGGCGCTCGGCGCGCGCTCGGGGGCTATCCTGCGCCAGATGATGTTCGAAACTCTGCTGATCACGATCAGCGGCGGCCTGCTCGGCCTCTTGCTCTCAGCGGGAATTTGCGCGATCTTCCCCGCCTTCGGGATGAGTGAGCTCGTGGGGC
This sequence comes from uncultured Acidobacteriota bacterium, assembly GCA_964432135.1. Taxonomy (GTDB): domain Bacteria; phylum Acidobacteriota; class Polarisedimenticolia; order J045; family J045; genus JANTFM01. The sequence continues at coordinate 6,195 of CAYSMT010000010.1, read as the reverse complement.
GCCCCGAGCTCTCGCCCCAGGTCGCCGGCCTGACGGCCGGCCTGCTCGGCCTCGTCGCTTTTCTCGCCGGATTCTTTCCCGCCCGGGAGGCCGCACGTCTCGATCCCGTTGTCGCGATGAAGATATGACGCCGCGCCCCGCCATCGCCTTCCAACTTTTTTTGCGCTCCTCCAGGGTGCAGCGCAAGAGGGCTTTGCTCACGATCGCCGCGATTGCCTGGGGCTCGTTGACGCTAATGTTGCTCCTTTCCTTTGGGGAGGGGCTCAAAGTCCAACTCGCGCGTGGTAGGCGAGGTCTGGGTTCGAACCTGGCTATCGTCTGGCCTGGCCAGACCTCGATCCCCTACCAGGGACTGCCCGCCGGTCGGGCGATCCGTCTGCGCGTCGCCGATGTCGATCTCCTGCGCCAGCGCATCGATGGTCTCGATGGAGCGCTCGGAGAGATCAGGAGCTGGCAGACCAGCCTGAGCTGGGGGCACAAGACGGTCAACGCCCGGGTCACCGGGACGAGCCCGATCTACGGTGAGATGCGCAACCATATCGCGCGCGAGGGCGGACGTTTCATCGATGCACTTGATCTTTTGCGTCGCCGGAGGGTGATTTTTCTCGGTGACGAGCTGGCCAAGGACATCTTCGCTTCCGTCGATCCGGTCGGGCAGACTTTGCTGGTCAACAACATGCCCTACACGGTCATCGGCGTCATGGCGCACAAGCTGCAGATGGGTACCTATGGCGGGCCGGATGCGAGCAACTCCGTCATTCCGGAAACGACCTTCAAGGCTCAGTTCGGCAGGGGGCGCTTGAGCAATATCGTGCTCCGGCCGGCCACTCCCGATCAGATGGCGAGTGTGCTTCGTCAGATGCATGAGCTCCTTGGTGCAAAGTATGGTTTTGATCCGGACGACGAGTCGGTTTTCGGTGTGTGGGACACGATTGAGTCGGCTCGGATGGTGAACAATATGTCTCTCGGGATCCAAATTTTTCTCGGCATCATCGGTGCGTTGACACTGATGGTCGGTGGCATTGGTGTTGCCAACATCATGTATGCCGTCGTCAAGGAGAGGACCCGCGAAATTGGTGTGCTGATGGCCCTGGGCGCCCGCCGGGGTTGGATCATCGGCTCGCTGCTCTTTGAAGGTGCCGCCTTCACCCTCGCAGGAGGCGTCGTTGGTATCGCGATGGCCGTCGTGATCATCGCGCTCTTGGGCTTGGTTCCCGTTGAAGGCAATGAGGCTCTCGAGTTCCTCGGTAAACCGACGCTCTCCTTGCCGATCGGAGTCGCCATATCGAGCTTGCTGGGGGTTATCGGATTGCTCGCGGGTTACTTCCCGGCGCGTCGCGCCGCATCGATCGACCCGGCGCAGACCCTGCGCTATGAATGACCCGAGGGAGACGACATGAGTTGGTCCCTGATAAGCAGTACGCAGCCCGAGTCAGAGAAGGACAGCGCTCTGGCCATCGAGATGCGTGGGCTCGAGAAGACCTACGACACGGGCAAGGTCCAGGTCGAAGCACTACGCGGCATCGACCTGGACATCCAGCGGGGGAGCTTCGTGGCGATAGTCGGCCCCTCAGGGTCTGGCAAGTCCACCTTGATGAACCTGTTGGGTTGCCTCGACACGCCGACGGCCGGTAGTTACCGCCTCGGCGGTCGGCTTGTGAGCTCTCTCGGCCGCAATGAGCTGGCGGAGGTTCGCAACCGGCATATCGGTTTCGTCTTCCAGAGCTTCAATCTCCTGCCCGGAATCAGCGCTTTCGAGAACATCGAGCTACCGCTGCTCTTTGGCGCTCGCCCACGACGCAAACGGCGCGCGCGGGTCGAAGAGCTCCTCGCGCGGGTCGGCCTTTCCGATCGTGCGGAGCACAAGCCGACTGAGCTTTCGGGAGGGCAGATGCAGCGGGTCGCGATTGCGCGGGCTCTCGCGATGGATCCGGATATCGTCCTCGCGGATGAGCCGACCGGCAATCTCGATAGCGCCTCAGGAACGGAGATCATGGGGCTCTTCGGTGAGTTGGCTTCTCAGGGTCGCACGATGTTGATCGTGACCCACGACATGGCTCTTGCCCGTCGTGCAGAGCGCATTATCGAGATTCGTGACGGTCTCGTTACCAGCGATCAGTCCAGCGGGGGGCCCGGCTCGGAACACTGACAAGGAGAGACGGTTCAGTGCGTCGGCGTGTCGATGCGAACAAGAAGCACTGCGCCACTCGTCGGAGCGTGCAAAGCGCCTCGCGTACGTAGGTTTTCGGCGAGCGCCGGGCGCTGTGTCGCGTCGATCACGACGCGGTAGATGCGCGCTTTGGCATCGACGAGCTGCACTCGCCCACCGAGTGCGCGGGCGATCTCTTCTAGCGTTCTTGCTGCTTCAGTGTCGTCTTCTTGCCAGTGGTGTTGTATATCCTCCGCGGCCTTGTTCTGTTGGCGTTCTTCGTTGGCGGTGATCTTCGTCGACTTTTGATGGGCGGTCGCAGGGACCCAAACCCAAGTCACAGGCAGAGCGGTTGGTGAAAGCTCCGGCGCGGCTGGGGTGACGCGCATCTTGAGGGCCATCGCACGATTTTCTTCAAGACGCTTTGCCATGGGATGCGGGGCTTCGGAGAAAGAAGCTTCATTGCTTGCCTCGCTCGGTGGCGGTGGGGCGGTCGTCGATTCTCGGGCAACGGTGCTGACCCGATCTCCCTTGGCTTCGTGCAAGGTGCGCCTCGGCCGCTGATGGGCGGGGAGTTCGGCAGGTGTCTTCTTCCGTGAGCTATCGCCGTTGGCCGAGCTCATTCTCGCGCCGACCTTCGAGCTCTGTGGTGCAGACGCTTCGAGCTGCTCAACCCTCGCGAGAGAAGGCTGGTCCTCCGGGGTCTCTGCCCGCGGGGCGTTCGCCGGTATGAGCTTGTCGTCCCCCGGTGATGCCACGGCATCATTGCGAGAGTTCTTGAGCGCTTTGGCACGCGCGCTGTTCGGCTCGGTTATGGAGAGACTCTCGGAGATGGCCGGTGCGGTTGGGCCGACCAGCGTCCCGCGTTCATAGAGCACGCCGAGCAGCAGGGCGGAGACGAGGGTCGCCGCTGCGGCGAGCGGCGCGCCCCACCTTGCCCAACGCCGCTGTTGCGGAAAGGGCGTTTCGCACGGAACGATCTCGCTTCCGGGTGTGCGAAGCGCGCGGGAAATGCGTCCGGCCAACTCCGACGGCGGGGCTGGCACGGCCTCTTCGCGTAGACCCATGGCGATGGCGCGCAGTTTCTCGAGCTGCTCCCGGAGCTCTGGCTGCTCCGCGAGTTGTCTTTCGAGGGTCGTTCGTTCGGAGGGTGTCAGCTCGCCATCGAGATAGGCGGAGAGCTGCTCGAAAAGCCGGTCGTGTTTCGTCACGGTAGCCCCTCCTCCAAGCATTCTCGTAGTGCGGCTCGGGCTCGTGCCAGACGCGAACGTACGGTGCCGACAGCAATGGAGAGCACACGCGCCAGCTCGTCATAGGCCAGGCCCTGGTTTTCCCGCAGCATCAGAGCCGCACGCCACGGGCCAGGAAGGCGCGGCAGGCACTCGCGCAAGCGTTGATACAGCTCAGCGGCTTCGAGTTTTTCGAGCGGTGTATCGCAGTGCGGGAAGGCTCCGGCTGCGTGCAGGGCCTGCTCAGAGAGGCCACCTGCCTCGGGCTCGTCGATCGGGGTCGACGAGCGGCGCAGTCTTTCGCCGGCTCTTTCGAGATGGTTGAGCGCACGGGTGATCGCAATACGGTGAAGCCAGGTCGAAAAGCGGGATTCTCCGCGGAAGCCCGCCAGGCCCTTGAAGGCCGCGATGAAGACCTCTTGAACCACGTCCTCGGTGTCCTCCTGATGACGCAAGACGCGCCAGACGACGCCCCACACCGCCGGGAGCTGCTCTTCGATGAGCGCGTCAAAGGCCTGCCGGTCCCCGTCGCGGGCCCGCTCGATCAGCTCCATGCCCTCGGACCGAGAGCCTTTTTGCGTTGCGCCCATCGCTTCGAGCATGCCACGGCGCGCGGTGATTGTCTGCGGCTCGTCCCACTTCTTGGACAAGCGTTTGTTCAACAAGTTCCCGCGCGCGCTGGGGCAAGGTGTGATGGTGTTGTTGAGCTTATGGAGGAGGGAGATGGCACGAGAAAACGGGGAGGTCGCAAAGGGCCTCCCCGCATCGGTGTCACGCAGCGTGCGTGTTCAGTGGACGTTGACAGAGATCTGCTTCGGCTTGGCGTCTTCTCGCTTGGGAAGCGTGATCGTCAGCACGCCTTTGTCCATCTGGGCATCCACCTTATCGAGGTCGAAGGTCGCGGGAAGCATGAACGAACGATAGAACTTGCCGTAAGCGCTTTCGACACGAGAGAAATGCTCGTCGCTCTCCTCATGCTGAAGGCTGCGCTCACCGCTAATGGAGAGCACACGGTTTTCGATGCTGACCTGAACATCCTTGCGGTCGAGCCCGGGAAGCATGGCGGTGATCACGGTCTTGTCAGCATCTTCGAAGATGTCGATCGATGGCGTCCAATCGTAGTCCTGGTCCACGGAAGTGCCCAGGCGCGGGCTGGAGCTGGGCTGGTGGAAAAGACCGGTCAGCTCACGGTGCAGGCGGTCGAGTTCGGTGAAGGGGTTGAAACGGACGATAGACATGGCGAGCTCCTTTCTTATTAACACGTCGCAAAGGCTCGTGGTCGACGTGGTGACTTATGGCCTTGTTATTCCGTTGCAGCACGTTCTTGGAATCGCGTTCCGGTCGTGTCAAGTACACTGATGAGAAAAGTGGGCATCTGAGGCGGAGATGATCAAGCCTCTCGGCTGGTGTGTCTGGAGGCCTCTCGCACGGAAAGCGTCGTGGAATCAGGAGCGCGGATGCGTCTTGTCGTAGACCTCGAGCAGATGCTTGAGTGAGACGTTTGTATATCGCTGCGTCGTCGTCAGTCGCTCATGTCCCAGAAGTTCCTGGATTGCGCGCAGGTCCATCCCAGATTCGAGCAGATGTGTGGCGAAGGAATGGCGTAGGAGATGGGGATGCACCTTTCGGATGAGCGCGATGTTTCGAACGGCTTTGTCCAGAATGCGGCGCACAGAGCGAGCGCTTAGCCGGCCGCCGCGCAAGTTGAGGAAGAGCGCTTCCTCCTGGCTCTTTTCGCGCAAGGGCAGGATCGCGCGGAGATAGAGCGAGATAGCGCTTGCTGCCTGTGTGCCGAAAGGCACAATTCTTTCTTTGCGTCCCTTGCCAAGCACGCGCAGGCGACGCGCACCAAGCTCAAGGTCAGCTAGCTCCAGCCCGACGAGCTCTGAGACGCGCAATCCGGCACCGTAAAGCAGCTCGAGCATGGCGCGGTCTCGGCGCCCGGCGAGTGAGCTGTCATCGAGGGCATCGAGCAAGTTGCTCACGTCTTCGACGTCGAGGCGGTCGGGTAGGCCTGGAGGGTTCTTCGGATTGTGAAGCTCCGCTGCGGGATTGGCGTCGAGCACGCCGCGAAAGACCAGCCAGCCGAGGAAGCTCCTGAGCGCGGACAGACGTCGGGCGCGGGTGCTCGCGGCGAGATCACGCCCATTCATGTCGGCGAGCCAAGCGCGCAGCAGGCGGGGAGTGATCTCCTCTACTCCAAGTGGTGTATCCAACTCGAGATGTCGACAGAGAAAGCCCGTGAAATCCTCCAGGTCTCTCGCATAGGCGCGCACCGTTTCTGCGGATCGTTCCCGATCCTGCTCGAGCTGCTCGAGGAAGGCTCTGACCGCGTTGTCCATTCGGGGAGTTTACTCCGCTTTCTCTACCTCTTTTTGGAGCATTCGACTCACGAGAGCTATCTGCAGCACGAGGCAGATCCAGCTCAACGTGATCTGAAGGGCGCCATCGCACAAGTTGGCCGGCCCCCTAGCAGTCAGACGGGTTTTGAACTCTTGTGTGGACAGCCGGCGTCGATCCAGGCGACCAGCCGGCGGATCTGATCTGAGGACGCGACAGCATGGGCGCCCTGTTCTTTCTCGTGGTTGAGGTGTCGCGGCAGGCATTCCACGAGCACCGCTCGGACACGGCTCGGATCGAAGCCGGCCTCAATCAGCTCCACGGCAACCCGCCACTGAGGTAGCTCGCATGCCTGCCAGGCTCCGAAGGCTCCGGGGAGATCGCCCCCGGCGAGCAGGGCACGCGCGAGCAAGCTCTGGGCACGTGATATCAAACGCGGCGAATCCGGGCCTTCAGCATCGGAAAGCTGCAGGGCTA
>CAYSMT010000009.1:0-16551 GCA_964432135.1 uncultured Acidobacteriota bacterium | reverse complement strand
CTCGACTGTATATTCGGGACATCCGGCTCGTGATCGAGCATCCTCGTAAATGGAACGAGCATCTCACCTACGCCTGCCAAGCCGAGCGGCACCCCTCAAAACGCCTCACTCCCCAACTCGTGGATTGCTGCGGCGACATGCCGCGGGAGATCATTATCTTCCTCTCCTCATTGGCAGACTATCGAGTCTTGCGCTTCCGCAATGGCGCACTCGAGGATCTCGATCTCTCGGCTCTCCCGCGCCTCGAACTCGAGGATGGGCCGCGCCCCAGCAACCTCTTCGGGGCCGAGAAGGCATCTTGTCTGCCGCCACTCAGATCTTGCGCAGATATGCGATGAGGGCGGCGATGCCGCCCGGCGCAACAACAGCGACGATGACGCGCATCAGAGATAGTTCAGGCGATACCTATGCCCAGCGCTGTCCACTGTACCCACCAATAACCTGGGGAAGTCTACGCATGAGCCCGAACTCTTCATGAGCCACCCAGTTGCGGGGGTGCATGGATAATTCGAGTTAGTAACGAAGAGCAGCGCCAGTATCAGTGGGCCTGTGATGAGAAATTTCGCCGCACACAGGACTTTCAACATCGGTCCATCTTCCGAATCGAGACAAGCGGCACGGTAATCACTCTGTCGCGTTGTCAATGATGAGATGATACGTCGGATGCCCTGGCAGGTTCCGCCCATGACGGGCGATCACAAATATGCGATAAGTGAACGGTTCCCCAAGCTAGGGCCTCGACCCTGGAAGGTAGAAGTTCAGGCGCAAGCCGAAGGGCGCCATTCAGCCGGCGGGCGACCGATCTCGAGCATGCGATTGACCGACCGCAAGGCACGCAAACGAATGTCCTCCGGCACCTCGATGACGTACTGAGTATGACGAAGTGCATCGAGGGTCTCCTCGAGGGTAATCTCGTTCATGTGCGGACAACGCACAGCGCACATCCGAAGCATCTCCTTGTCCGGATTCTCGGCGGCGATGTTGTCTCCCATCGCGCACTCGGTCAGGACAAGAAACTGCTCGGCCTGTGTGTTGTGCACATATTTGACCATCTGGGAAGTGCTCCCAGAATAGTCCGCGGCCGCAACGACTTCCGGGCGGCACTCGGGATGCGCCAGGACAGTGACCGCTGGAAACTGGGCGCGTGCGCGGTCAATGTCATCAACGGTGAACTGCTCATGCACCTCACAGCGACCCCGCCAACCGATGAGCTGTATGTCTAACTCGGGATCGTCAACAACGCGCTCGCCGCGGGAAGGAAAGATGATGTGCTTGCCGGTTTCCCGTGCGACATTTCCCGCAAGGTATTCATCAGGAATCATGATGACCGTCTCGGCCTGCATCGCCTCGACAACCCAGGAGGCATTGCTTGATGTGCAGCACACATCACACTCAGCTTTCACGTCAGCGTAAGTGTTGATGTAGGTGACGACGGGAACACCGGGATACTGCTCGCGTAACCAACGGACATCTTCGGGGGTGATCGCCTCAGCCAGGGAGCAACCGGCCTTCTTGGCGGGCAGCAACACGGTACGTTTGGGGTTGAGGATCTTGGCCGTCTCCGCCATGAAGCGCACACCGCAAAACACAATGATTTCGGCGTCGGACTCTCCGGCTCTGCGGGAAAGCTCGAGGGAATCTCCTGCGAAATCGGGTACGCCCAGGAAGAGTGCCGGCTCCATGTAGTTGTGACCGAGGATGACGGCGTGGCGTTCTTTTTTGAGGCGGTTGATCTCGTAAACCAACTCGGCCTTCATCTTCAGCTCCACGTCGGGCACGACCCGATGGAGCTTTTCTCGCATCTTCAAATAAGTCGCGTGGACGCTGCTTTCAACGATGGCCATACTCGTCTCGCCCGTGTGGGAAGCGCGCCAACCTCGGACCCATCACGGGTCCAGGAGCAGCTCCGCGGAAATCCCATCACAGCGTCCAAAACTTCCTTTGTCAAACTCTTGACTCCCGTTTGACGCCCCTGCGCTCCGGTCTTGCGGCGACCACGCGCGCCGGAAGGTGGATGCGCGTGGTCGCCAGAAGGATCAGACGCCGCCGCGAACGGGACGACGAGCGTGGTGACGTCCGCGATGGCGCCCTACGCATCCACCGCCGAGCTCTTCGCGCAGCTCGCGGAGCTTCGCGCGCTTGTCAATGAGAAGCTTGCGCTGGGCGGGCGTAAGGATCTCGCGCATCTCGAGACGGAGCTGGACATGATCTTCCCGCATCTGCTGCCTCAACGGGTCGGACTCAGCGATCTTGGCGAGAATCGCCGCCTTGTCGGGATGATCAGCACTCCACAGCGCCTTGATTTCCCCGCGTTTCGCTGCGAGCTGGACGCGTAGCTCCGCCGTCGCCATGCGGTGGGTTTCGAGCACGGCCTTAATCTGCGCCTGCTGTTCGTCTGTCAGATCGAGCAGACGCGCCATCCTCGGGCCGAACCCAGGACCATGCCCACCCGCCATCGGGCCAAAGCCTGGCCCGCCGAAGGGGCCGCCCCCTGGACAGGGAGCCTGCGCTAGAGCACTCGGCCCCAGGACGAGCACCGCCAGCGCGGCGCATCCTGCGAGCATTGCCAGTTTGGTCTTCATCGTCATGTCCTTTCTCGTCGTGCCTGTCGGCGTGGGATTCTTGGAACACATCCTTCGATAGAGCAGGACGCATGCCAGATGACGCAATAGCCGACGCCTTTGGCACAACATGATGATCTAACAGTAGGTTAGGCATAAGATCCGTGACAGAGGCAGCAGCTTCACTCTGAGCACAGGCCCGTTGGAATGCGGATATTGCACCCGTCGGGCACCGCGAAGTGCAAAATCCGCAGCTCCGCGGAGCCGGCAGCTCGTGACCTGCGGAGCGATGGGGGGGTGCTCGCTTGAAAAGGTCCTCGCGCTACAAGTCGTATTCACGGATCTTGTCGTAGAGGGTACGCAGGCCGATACCCAGACGCTGCGCCGCCTTCTTACGATGCTGACCACAAGCGTCGAGGGCCCGCACGATGGCCGCCCGCTCGATCTGCTTGAGGGGTGCATCGAGGATCGTCACCTCTTCGAACGACCGCTCGCCTCCAGGCGCCAATACGAGATCTTCGGCGCGAATCGTTTTCCCGCTCGCGAGAATCGCCGCCCGCTCGAGCACGTTGCTCAGCTCGCGAACATTGCCGGGCCAACGATAGGTTGCCAACCCCGCAGCGGCCTCAGGAGCCAGGGAGAGCCCGGTGCGACCGATCTCCCGACCGATGCGTGCCAGCAGGTGCTCAGCCAGGGGCAACAGGTCCTCCAGACGTTGTCGCAGCGGTGCGAGACGCACCGGAAACACGGCCAAACGATGGTAGAGATCCTCGCGAAAACGCCCGCGGCGCATCTCCTCCTCAAGATCGCGGTTCGTCGCCGCAATAACCCGCACATCGACGGTGATCGCACGCGTTCCACCGAGACGCTCGAAACAACGCTCCTGGAGCACGCGCAACAGCTTGGCTTGGAGAGCCGGTGCCAGCTCGGCCACCTCGTCGAGGAAGAGCGTCCCACCATCGGCGAGCTCGAAACGCCCCTGCCGGCGCGCTCCGGCTCCCGTGAACGCACCCTTCTCGTGACCGAAAATCTCGCTCTCAACAAGTTGCTCGGAGACGGCGGCGCAGTTGACGGCGACGAAGGGACCCTCCGGCCTGGCGCTGTGCCGGTGGATCCAATGCGCCGCAACCTCCTTGCCCGTCCCACTCTCGCCAAGCAGCAGCACCGTGGCAGGTGTTGGAGCGACGCGTTCGAGCTTGACAAGCACCGCCCGGCTCACTGGATCGACCGCGATGAAGCTTTCGCCCTGCGCCGGCCCCGTGGCGCCGCTAAGCTGGCGCAGGCGGCGGCGTTCGAGCGCACGTTGGACGAGCAAGCGCAGCTCCGGTGGGCCGCTGAGAGGCTTACTGAGATAGTCGAAGGCACCCAGCTTCATCGCCTGAACCGCGCTCTCGACTGTGCCGTGTGCCGTGAGCACCAGCGTCTCCATCTCGGGGACCGCAGAGCGCGCGTGGGTTAGAAGCTCCATCCCACCGAGACGCGGCATTTTGAGGTCTGTAATCATGAGATGGAAGGTCTGCTTCTCGAGCAGCGCTTTGGCCTCAAACCCGTCGGCCGCCTCGACGACCTCAAGCCCTTCACCTTCGAGCACCTGCCGAATGAAAGAGCGGATGCCGGGCTCGTCATCGACGACAAGGACGCATTCCATCGCAACCTACCCCTCCGGGAGGGTGACACGGAAGACCGCCCCGCCCTCCGGGTGATTCGAAGCACGGATCTGCCCTCCGTGCCCCTCAACGATGCGTCGCGCCAGCGCGAGGCCGAGCCCTGTGCCACGCACGCGCCTCGTGAAAAAAGGCTCAAAGACCTTTTCCTCATCTCCGGGTGCAAGACCCTCACCCCGATCGCGCACTTCGATCACAAGCTTCCGACGCATGACCTGCGCCGAAAGCGTGACCGGCTGCTGGGGCGAGGAGTTCTGCCGCGCATTGACGAGCATGTTCTCGAGTACCTGCTCCATTCGGATCGGGTCGAGAGACCAGTCAGGAAGTTCACCCTCGATCTCGAGCAGTAGCGGAGCCGCGCCTGAACGCTCTGCGACAGCGCGCAACAGAGATGCCACTTCCTGGCGCGAGCGCTCGATCTCGCCTGTACGGGCAAAGTCAAGCACCTGGGTCGTGAGCTCCTCGAGACGCTGCGCCTCGCTGACAACGGTCTCGACACCCGCGCGTTGCGGATCGCCCTCCGGGAAACGCTCGAGCAAGAGCTGGGCATGCCCCTTGAGCGAGGTAAGAGGGTTGCGCAGCTCGTGGCCGAGCACAGCGGACATCCTCCCGAGGGCGATCAACTGCCGATCGCGGGCAAGCTGAGCCTCGACACGGCTCGCCCGTACGGAGAGTCTCCAGACGGCCGCAGCAGCCAACAACAGAATCGCTGCAGAAACCAGGCTCACAATCAGGCCACGCCGGGCACGGGAGATGACCTGGCGCGCAACAACAGCCTCAAACTCAAAAAGGATGAAGCGACGCGGAGGTCCTGGAGGTCGGGCGCGAGAGAAGAAGCGGTGCCGGCGCATCCTTGAGAAGAAGGGCATGACCCCTCGGATCCGCTCGCCAACCGTCTCGAAAAATAGAGGACCGCGACGATCAGGGGCTGCGAGACCCCGGGGCAGCACGAGCGGAGGCCCCACGCGCTCCCCGGCTTCAGCGAGGATCTTGCCCCCGATCTCAACAACGGCGAGGTAACGCAACCCTTGGCCGGAGAGATCCTCGAGCAGCCATTCGCAGGGTGCTTGCCAGTCTTCCTCTCGGCGCAACTCGCTGCCGATGTGCAGGCCGAGGCGTTGACCTGATGCGAGCGCGACATCGTGCGATGCGGCGCGCGCGCTGATGAAGGAGGTCACGGAAGTCGCGACCAGTGCACCTCCCATCACGAGAGTCAATACGAGCAACGCCCAGCGCGCATGGGCAGGCGACGGCCACCCCGCCGGCGCTTCGCCTTGGGTCTCCTTCATGGCACGCTCTGCGGCTTCATGGGCCGCATTCTACTCGCTCAGCGAGCGATGAGAATCCCCATGCGATACTGCGCCGGTGCCTTGCGATTGTAGTCGAGGATGCTCTCTCCCCACCCGGCGAAGTACTGCAGGTGCAGATAGGCATAGAAGGAGCCACCAATCAGCCGCTCGGTTGGATAGCTCAGGTCAACCAAGATCGAGCCACGACCCCCACGCGTACCCTTGCGCAGGCTGGCCGCGAGCTTCCAGCCGTGCGGCTTTTCGAGGGCCAGGTCGAAATCGACATGGCCGCGGTACTCGGCGATATCGGGGTTGTCCGAGAGATCCCCGATAAAAAGATGGAACTTCGGTTGCAGTGTGAAGTTGTACCCGCGCGAGAGATTGAAAACCCAAATCGGCCGCACGAAGAAGAAATTGATGCTGCGCGAGGCCTCTCCGTCCCGTCCGTTCGACTCATGACCAAAACCGCTGCGAAGGCCAAAGGATACCTGCGCCGCTCCACGTCGCCGGGGCTCCTTTAAATAGAACAAGCTCGGCTTGTAGGAGGTGTCCCGAAAGGGAGCCGACTCCGATTCGAGATCCCAGAACGAAGTCTGGGTGTAGGCGAAGTAGACGTCGCGCAGAAAACCTTGAACGCCGGCAATGGAGGGGTCCGGGTTGATAAAGCGATACTTGAAGCTGAGCTGAAATCTGGCGTTCGTTCGCTCTCGCCAACCAACAGAGAAGTAGATGGCTTCATTCGGCGAAAACTTCTCCGAGAAGGCTTTGTCCTCCTGAGCTACGCTGGCGCTCCCGGCCGCGAGGATAAGCAACAACGACCATACTGCGACGGATCCGACTAAACGCATTCCAGCTCCCAGAAGATGACCGCGAAAACCTGGCTCATTCTGACACGCCGACCGTTCTGTCACGAGGCCGTCATCCGAGATGCACCCCTCGAGATGGAGAATCGATGATGGTGCGAAGAACCTTTTCCAATGAGTGCGGCCGAGAAACAGCTCCGCCGCGGAGCTCCCTGAGCGAGCTGTGATCACCTCGCCTGCTCCACATGAGATGACTCAACTTCCTTGGGGAGGATCAGAACCCCGGGGATGGCGACCAGGGCAACAACGGCGCTGAAGAGGAACGCATCACCAAGCCCCCGCGCGTCGGCGAGCATTCCAACGAGGACCACAACAGCCGAGCGCAACACGAAGCCAAGGGTCATGAAGATCCCATTGGCCACAGCGGGTCGTCCCCCTGCGTTCTCCTGAACGAGCGCGAGCAGAGGGGGATTGGTTGAGAAGGCCAACACGCCGAGCAACAGCAGAACGGGAAGCATCAGCAAGCGCGGCGCAAAAACAAGGCCGAGCATCGCAGGTGGAGAGACGCAAGCCGCCACGAGGAGCACCGTCTTTCGGCCTAGGCGATCGCTCAACGTGCCACTGCCGAGCGCACCGATGGCACCTGCACCCTGTAGGATCGCCAGCGCCGTGCCGCCAAGCCAGAGCGATTCGCCACGTTCAATGACGTAGGAAGGCAAGTAGGTTGTCAGAGCCGCGACGAGAAACGAGCGCCCACCGACAACCAGCGTGATCGCCGCAAACATGCGCAGCAAGGGCTGCCAGCTCTCCCGCGATGACGACACGGCACGCGACGCATCAACTCTCTTCGATGCCGATTCCGCCGTAGCAAAGTAGAGCAGCGCCGAGGTGAGCAGGCCGAGCGGGATCAATCGGAGCAGCCCCGCGGGTCCCCAGAGCGAGACGGCCGCGAGAGCAAGGAAGGGTCCGAGGCTGCGAGCGGATTCTCCCGCGACCATGAACAATGACATGCCCAATCCGACGCGACGACCGGCGACACGGGCGAGCATCACGGGGGCAGGAACATGCCAGATCGCGGAGCCGGCACCCGCCACAACCAGCATGATCCCGAGAGCGCACCGCGATCCGGCGATGCCGATTCCGGACATCGAGAGCGCCGTAATCGTCGGTGCTGCGACGAGCATCCAGCGCACGCTAGAGCGGTCGGCAAGAGCACCAAGGATGGGGTTCGCGAGAGCTGGAAAGCGTTGTAACGCGGTCAACACACCTGCTTCGGTAAAGCTCAGCCCGAGTGCTTCGCGGATGAGAGGCAGGAGCGGCGCAAAAAAGGAAGTGAAAACGTCGTGCGCGAAGTGCCCCCAGGCGATGAGTCCCATCGCAGCGAAGCGCGGACGGAGATCCTGGATCGAGGAATGCTGTGCTGGACTCATCAAACCTAACCTGCCGGTAAATCCGCCTTCGGCGCCAATCCCGCATTATGCCTGAGCCACCCAGCTCCAACCGTAAAGCTGGCTTCCACTCAAGAGCTTGCGGAGAAGCAACCCTCGGCGCACCGCGGAGTGCCAAGCTTCTCAATGCACGGTGATCTGATGAGCAGCCTGACGCACACCTTGAGCGTTCATGCATAATGCGAGCAGCCATCATGATCACCTCTGCCAATGAAGCGGCGAAGCGGAGACGGGGAAGCTCGTGAACGATCAGAATACGCGCGGACAGGACGAGGCGCTCCCCGAGCTGAGTCGGGAGGAGCTCGCTCGGTATGAGCGTCACCTCCGCTTGCCGGAGATTGGCTTGAAGGGCCAGCAACGCCTCAAACAGGCACGGGTCGTCATCGTTGGCGCCGGCGGGCTCGGATGCCCTGCGGCGCTCTATCTCGCCGCAGCGGGCGTCGGCCGGATCAGGCTCGTCGACCCAGATGTCGTCGACGCAAGCAATCTGCAGCGTCAGGTGCTTTACACCCAGCAAGATATCGGCCAGCCCAAGGTGGCACGAGCTCGAGCGCGGCTGCTGGCCCTCAACCCAGCGATCGATGTGGATGCCCAGCAAAGCCGCCTCAACCCGAGCAACGGCCTCGACCTCATCGCCGACGGCGACTTGGTTCTCGACGGCACGGACAATTTTGCCACGCGCTACCTACTCAACGACCTCTGCATCGCGCAGGATAAAGCTCTCATATCGGGCAGCCTGCACCGCTTCGAGGGCCAGGTCTCCGTCTTTCACGCCTCTCGGGGTCCGTGCTACCGCTGCCTATTCCCTGCTCCGCCGCCTTCGTACCTCGTACCCAATTGCGCTGAGGCGGGGGTACTTGGCGTGTTGCCGGGCCTCGTCGGAGCGCTCCAGGCCAGTGAAGCCGTCAAGCAGATCCTCGACCTCGGCGAAGGTCTTATCGGGCGGCTGGTCACTCTCGACCTGCTCGCGATGACGACGGAAGAATTCAAGATTCCGAAAGATCCACGCTGTCTGTCGTGCGGTGCCCATCGTGAGGCGATGGACGAGGCGAAGCTCAGCGCTCTCTTCGAAGCTTGTAAGGTGGGCGAGTTCGCGGAAGGTGAGTGGGAGCTCACGCCAGAGGAACTCCAGGCACGTCTCGCTCAAGGGGACGAGATCGTCCTTGTCGATGTGCGCGAGACATGGGAGCTCCAGCTCACTCGTCTTGAGGGCGCGCTCTCGATTCCGCTCCCTGAGCTCTCGGGACGTCTTGATGAGCTCACTCGTAAGGCGGAGATCGTCGTCTTGTGCAAGATCGGCGAGCGCTCGGCATGGGCCGTGCGCCAGATGCGTGCGGCAGGCTTCTCCAGGGTGTTCAATCTGAGCGGCGGCCTCGTTGCCTGGGCCTCTCGCATCGATCCTGGCGTTGCCGGGCCGCCTCCCCGAGATTAATTCAGACCAAGGACGAGGGGGGACAGAGCAAGAAGAACGAGTCCGAACAAGAATTTTATTCGGTAGTTTTCTGTTTTCACAGTATGATACATCGCCAATAATGAAAAATAGCCGAAGGAGATACACGCGATGGCTCGCATCGGAATCCGCCGCGAAGACAAAAGTCGCTGGGAGCGCCGCTCGCCGCTCACCCCTACCCAGGTTCAGCAAATCACGGGACGCGGCATCGAGGTCAAGGTGCAATCCTCGGCGGTGCGCATCTTCACGGACTCGGAGTACCAGCATGCCGGGGCCGCCATACACGAAAGCCTGAGCGATTGCCCCCTCGTCTTCGGCGTCAAGGAGATCCCGCCCGAGAAGATCGAGCCCGGCACCAGTTACGTCTTCTTCTCCCACACGCACAAGGGACAACCCTCCGGCATGCCGTTGCTCAAGACCCTTATCGAGCGCAAGTGCACCCTGATCGACTACGAGATCATCTG
The DNA here is from genome assembly GCA_964432135.1 of uncultured Acidobacteriota bacterium. GTDB lineage: Bacteria > Acidobacteriota > Polarisedimenticolia > J045 > J045 > JANTFM01. The sequence goes on along the minus strand of CAYSMT010000009.1, from coordinate 6,872 downwards.
CAACGAGAAAGGTCAGCGGTTGATTTTTTTTGGCCGTTACGCCGGGCTTGCAGGCATGCTTGACACGTTCTGGGCCTTCGGCAAGCGCCTCGAGGCCGAGGGGAGGAGCACACCCTTCGCGTTCCTTCGTCGGGCCTTCGAGTACCACTCTCTTGATGAAGCTCGTAAAGATGTGGGCCGAGTCGCCCGCGAGATTGCCAGGAACGGCCTTCCGGCTGATATGTCACCCTTCGTCTGTGGCTTTAGCGGCTATGGCCGGGTCTCAATGGGCGCGCAGGAGATCTTCGACCTGCTTCCCGTGCGCGAGATCACACCGGACGAGCTAAATACGCTTGCGAGCTCCGTGCACGCTTCGTCGCACTTCGTCTACAAAACGGTGTTTCACGAAGAGCACATGTACCGACGCCGCCATGGTGCCGCCCGTTTCAGCTTCGACGAGTTCATCGCCTCGCCTGAGCTTTACGAGCCGATTTTCGAGCCCCAGCTCGCCCATCTGGACTTGCTGATTCATGGCATTTATTGGGAGCCACGTTTCCCCAAGCTGATCACCCGCGAAGCCCTTCAGGCAGCATGGTCCCACCCGCACAAGCCTCGGCTGCGTGTCATCGGCGACATCACTTGCGACATCCGCGGCTCGATCGCCTGCACGATCCAACCCGCCAACCAGGACCACCCGACCTATATCTACGACCCTGTGAGCGATACAGCGCATGTCGACCTCTTCGACGGCAACGGTCCGCTCGTGCTCGCCGTCGATAACCTTCCTTGTGAGCTTCCGCGCGATGCCTCAGACGAGTTCGGCCAAGCCCTGACGCCCTTCATCGTCGAGATGGCGCGAGCCCACGGTCCTAAGGGACTCGATCCAACGAAACTCCCGGACCCGATTCGCAATGCGATCATCGTGCTCAAAGGCGCGCTGACACCAGATCACCAGCATTTAGCGCAACACCTGCCGGCCTGAACACCGAGATCACTTCCCCGCTCGATCGTCACCCGGATGGGGTGGAACCCAACGATGTCAGCAAAAAGGGAAGGGACAGGAGGGGCACCTCTTGCCGTTCGGATCGACGATCATTTGCCTTTCGCTGCACGCGCCTATCCACCTGCGCAAGAACCATCAAGTAGCAGAGACGCCTCTCGGCGAAAAGAGTTAACGCTACAACTGGAAAGCTCAGACCGAGGTATGGATATCAACTCGGCCGCTCTCGCTTCCCCCGAGGAGCATCCCAATCGGTGTGAGGGATGGCGTTGGCTACAAACCACCTCCACAACAACTCGCCGTAGCCAACCGGGCGATGGCCCATCTCTTCCCAAAAAGGCTCAAGAGCGCGGTTGAGCCTGCGCAGGTTGTAGAAGGGCACTCTCGGAAAGTAATGGTGCTCGAGATGGTAGGAGGAGTAGAGAAAGACGACGTCCCACAACAGGTTGCGCTTCATACGCGTTCCCCATTTCGCAGGATCCTCCGGTTTGATGAAGTAGTGCTGGCCAAGGCGGTTGAGCGTAAAAGCAACAGGAAAAACGATGAAGTAAGGAAAGAGATAGACCTTCATGGCTATCCACCAGCCGAAAACCACAACGATGACGCCGAGAATGGCGAGCTGGCCGAACACAGTGATGAGACGTTGACGGGCGATCTTATGCCGAAGCTCGGCGGAATATATCTTTGCCTCCCGCGACGCGGCACGGAAATAGATCGGGATCAATGCCGGAGTCAGATAAAGCATTTTGCACCAACGCGCTGTTCGTCTCGGAGAAAGGTGGTGCCGCTTGGGATCCTCATCCACGGTCCCCAAACCGGCGTGATGATCGAGATGCCAGCGCTTAAACTGGCTACGCGAAATGCCGCTCGGGAAGGCATAAAGCCAGCCAAAAAAGGTGTTGATCCCACCACGCTCCCCGCCGCGGAAAACAGAGCCGTGGATCACCTCGTGCAGCATGACAGTGAAGTTGAAGATCGTGAAACCCGCAACGACCGCGCAAGGAAGCCACAAATACCAGCGATCGAAAAGAAAGGAGCCCGTCGATGCGAGCGCTAGGAGCAAATACTGCCAAGCAAGTACAACCAGATGCTTCACCGGTTGAAGGCGATGGAGTTCTTTGAGCTCTTCGCGAGAAATCGCTCGTGCCAGACGCTGGCGCAGCTCCTTCGTCGCGTGGGCCCAGTGTGATCTATTGCTCAAGGAAGCGAAGCTCCTCACATGCTCTCGATGTGTCAGGAATCTACCGGACCAGCCAGCCACCTGCCACAGCCCGCGCGAGAAGAGGATGCAAAGACCTGCGGATGAAAGGTAGCCAACTCCCATTCTTGGAAGTGGCGGGCATATCTTTCTTGGCCGACGCTTCTTCGGTGGTCGGCGGGATAAATTTAGGGCGACCACGGTGGCCGCCCCATGGCCAGCAGCATCTTGGGGACGTCGGGGGGGCTGGCTGCTGGCCCTGCCGTCTGAAGCATGGGATGCCGGTCCCGCAAGTATCGATACGATCCGTTGAGGCCTTTTACACGGCTCTGACACGACTCGAACGGAGAGAGCGCCATGTGGACCAAGCCTCGATGAGCACGAGAGCGGCCAATAAAACGAGCACGGCATCCACGGCAGCTATGAAGTAGCGAGGACTTGCAGCGCCTGTAAGCTCATCGACAGTGATCAAGGAGGTGTAGATCTGGTAGCAGAAAGCGCCGATCGTCGTCATGAGCATCAAGAGGGACGGTAGCAACGTCGGAAGCGCCGATCGGCCGCGCTGAAGCATCCAACAAGAGACGACGAGCAATGCGAGGCAAGCAACGAGTTGGTTCGACGCACCGAAGGCAGGCCATATCGTGCGCCACTGGCCCGTCAATCCAAGAGCCCCGCCGCCGATCACGACGGCGGCAGTCGGCAGGTAGCGACGGCGTGTCCCGAGCAGTTCGGCAAGCAAATAGCGCCCTAGCCGCGTCGCGGTATCGAGGGTCGTGAGCATGAAAAAATTCAGCGACATGACGGCAAACGCTCCAGCATAGTTACCGAAGAATATGCCAGCAAGCTTCCCGTAACCTTCACCGAAGGCCGTGATGGCACCCCCCGGCTGAGAAATCAGCTCGGCGTGACGTGAAGCAGACAGCCCCGCACCTACAGCCACGAGGACGAGCACGGCAACCAAGGACTCCGTGAGCATCGCACCGTAGCCGATGCGACAGGCGTGGGCTTCGTTGTCGAGCTGTTTGCAAGTCGTCCCTGATGAAACGACAGAGTGAAAGCCCGAGATCGCACCGCAAGCGATAACCACGAAGAGCATCGGCCAGATGGGTCCGGCTCCCGACCACTCCACAGGCAGGAAGCCGTTGGTGGCCTGCGCATGCATCCTTGGACCATTCCAGAACACACCGAGAACGCCGAGAGCAATGGTCGTGAATAGGACATAGGACGAAAGGTAGTCACGAGGCTGAAGCAAGTGCTGAACAGGGATCACCGAGGCAACAAAGCAGTAAATGAGCAGTAGCACGATCCAGACCTGATGACCGCTCAGGCCGGCCAAGGCTGGCATGGTGAAAGGAATCGAGGACCCGGCAACAATCAGCACCGCGAGTGCGCCCAACCCCCCGGCGGTCGTAACCAACAGGCGGCCCAAGCTCCCGCGGCGACCGCGGTAGAGCAACAATCCGATGATCACAGCAACGGGAAGAATACCGAGGCTCGGCGCGACGATCTCGGGCTTCTTGACGAAAGTCCCCGCCGTGAGATAGGCGAATACACCGAGCACGAGTACGAGCGATATCAAGATGAAGATCGAGAAGAGGATCCGGGCGCGTGGGCTGATGACCTGACCGGCCACCTCCGAGATCGACACACCATCGTGACGAATCGAGATGACCAGCGAAGAGAAATCCGCCACGGCACCCATGAGAACACCACCCACGAGGATCCACGCAAGCGAGGGCATCCAACCCCAATAGGCGACGGCGAGTGCAGGACCAACGATCGGCCCAGCAGCACAGATCGACGAGAAATGATGACCAAAAAGCACGAGCCAGTGGCGCGCCGGAATGTAATCCACACTATCGCCGCGAGTGTGTGCCGGTGTCTTGCGGGCAGGGTCAATTCCTATTAGGCGCGCGATGAAGCGCCCGTAGAGCAGGTAGCCCACCGTGAGCACAATCAGTGCGATGAGCATGACGAGACGAGAACTCATCCGCGATCTCCTCGTTCGAGTGGTATCGTATCCTCGTCGAATGTATCGCGTTATCCGCGGGAGAGGAATCGAGTGCCTTGCGCTTGACCTTCCCCCGGCCTGGGGATAGACCTATGATTCGAAAGGCCCCCCTGGGGCGCGTAACCGGAGGTGGAAGATGAAGCGATGGATGAGAAAAGCTCTCACGGGCAGCGCTATGCTGGCCCTAGCGACGATGACACTTCTGAGCGTAGGCGGGGCCGGCTCGACGGCGCTCGCGGGTGATGATGATCGCATCCTGGTCGCGGTCGTCGCTTTCGATACCTCCCCGATTCGCAATACCTGGCACTACAATTGGGACTATCAGAACCTCGGCTTCGCGGCTGCGGACAGCATGACGACGGCACTGTTCAAGACGGGTCGTTTTCGGATGATCGAACGACAGCACCTCGACAAGGTGCTCGCAGAGCAGGACCTCGGCGAGAGCGGTCGTCTCGACCCAACGACCGCCGCAAGGATCGGCAAGATCCTGGGCGTGCAGATGATGATCATTGGCTCTGTGACCCAGTACGGTCTCAAGGAGCAGGGCGGGCGAATCCCCCAAATTGGGCGCTGGAAGTGGGGCCGCGGTATCGGCGGAAAGATCGTTACGACTGAGGTTGGCCTGACCTGCCGGTTGATCGATACGACGACGGCAGAGATCCTCGCCGTTGCCGAGGCGCATGATAAGCATCGCTTTGGAAAGGGCGAGTTCGCAGGTGCGAGCCTTGGCACTTCGTGGGACTCGGGCGCCGCATCAAAAACTCTCGAAAACGCCGTCAGTCAGCTCGCCCAGAAGCTCGCCGATGGCGCGGCGGGCATCAAACCCTCGACGGTACGCGGTGGCCTGGTCGGCAAGATCGCCAAGGTCAGTGGAAGCACGGTCTACATCAATCTCGGTGATGCCAGCGGAGTCAAGGTTGGAGATCGCTTTACGGTTTTGGCTCTCGGTGAGGCGATCATCGACCCAGACACCGGCGAGAATCTGGGTGGCATCGAGAGCGAGATCGGTGAGATCGAAGTGACCAAGATCATCAACGCCAAGCTCTCCCTCGCGAGGGTCGTCTCTGGCAGTGGCTTAGCCGCCGGAAACAAAATCGCCATGAAATAGCACTCGTCCGCGATGGGGATCCTGTTCGGGGCGGCCCAAGGCGGTCGCCCCGTACTTCTTTTGCGGGAAGCTTGCGACACAACATAGCCAGCACGGGCTAACAGCGGCGTAAGCCTGGCGCAGGTTATATTTGCTTGCGCCAAGCTTTTCCGGAAAGGATCTCCATGCGAACGGACATTCTCGAGCTCGACGCGGACCACCCCGGATTCAACGATGAAGAGTACAGACAACGACGCAACGAGCTCGCCCGACAGGCAACTTCACACCGGAGAGGAGACCCGCCGCCGAAAGTGGAGTACAACACCACCGAAAACACCACCTGGAGGACCGTCTTTTCCGACCTGAGCTCACTCTATCCAACCCATGCCTGTCGCGAGTACCTCGAGGCTTTGGCCGGCCTGGAGCTGACGCCGGATCGCGCACCGCAGCTCTGCGAGATCGACGCCTATCTGCGCGAGAAAACGGGCTTTCGCATTCAGCCCGTCGCCGGGCTTGTCGAATCACGCGCGTTCATGGGACATCTTGCCCGCCGCGCCTTCCCTTCAACGACCTACATCCGCCACCACAGCACACCCCATTACACACCGGAACCAGACCTGTGCCACGAGATCCTCGGGCATGCGCCGCTGCTCGCCCTGCCCGAGTACGCCGATTTGATGCAGATGGTAGGCGAGGGCTGTAAGCATGCCAGCGACGATCAAATCACACAGATCGGCCGACTCTACTGGTACACCATCGAGTTTGGTCTGCTGCGTGATGACAACGGCAAGCTACGTGCCTACGGAGCTGGTCTGCTCTCGAGCCCGGGTGAGTTGGCTCACGCGATCGAGGAACGGCCGAAAATCCACCGCTTCGACTTCGAGACCGCACGCCATCTCGAGAACCCGATCACAAGCTACCAGCCGCTTCTCTTCGAGGTCTGCTCGATCAAGGAGGCCTTCTTCCAAGTCGGTGCTGCGATCGAGTGCATCCTTCATGGTCTGTGACACGCACGAGAGCTCATGCGGAGCCGAACGATGACTGAGTACAACACCATTTGGCGTCCGCGTCCGGACGATCTCGAGCACTCTCATGTCGCTCGCCTTATGGCACGCCACGGCATCCAAACGACAGCGGAGCTCCGCAAGAAGGCCGCAGCGGATCCAAGATGGTTCTACCCTGCGATCATCGATGATCTGGGAATCGAGTTCTACGAGCCTTTCTTAGAGCTACTCGACGAGAGTAAGGGCTTTCCTTGGACTGAGTGGTTCCAGGGAGGGCGGCTCAACATCGTTCACAACGTGCTCGATCGACATCTTGCAGCAGGACATGCTACGAAAACAGCCGTCATCGCAGAGGACGACGAAGGGGTCGTGACCACGCTTAGCTATGGGAAGCTCAACGAACGGGTTTGCCGTTTCGCATCCGCGTTGATCACACTGGACGTCAAAGAGGATGACGCTGTGGGCTTCTACTTGCCGATGGCGGTGGAGGTTGTCGTCGCTCTTCTGGCTTGCCTGAAGATTGGCGCCGTCCCGGTCCCGATCTTTGCGGGCTTCGGCCCCGAAGCCCTTGCCTCGCGCCTCAAAAGCAGCGG
>CAYSMT010000008.1:0-17064 GCA_964432135.1 uncultured Acidobacteriota bacterium | reverse complement strand
CCTCAAGCGATCACTCCCCGAGGCACCATCGAGCCCGCCGATAAAACCCGCGGCGAAGACAAGCACGATGGCGATGAACCCCGCCCTCCTCCGATCGACCCACACGAAACGACAGTCCTCCCTCAAAGCGTGCGAGCGAAGGCGATGCGGGCAGAAGGTACGCATCAGCACACGCCAGTTCAATGGAAATATCTTCCCGTGTGCCGAACCGCTGGCGAATGCCGGCGACAACCCATCCCCATCCCCGGACACAGTGAGCAAGGTGGATGCGTAACATCTCGTCGCGAAACCCTACGGAAAGGCAACTCCGCCCCCCCCGACCGGGGACCGCACTCTTGCAAGCAAGCTGACTGTCCGGCACCTCAGCCGAAAGGGCCTGCTTCAGACGCTAGTTGATGGCACCCCCAGGGACGAGGGAGATCGGATCGATACCGGCACTGCGCAGCGCGCGCTCCCAGATCGCGGGGCCGGGCGAAGAAAACACGAATTCGCTCTCGGAAGGGAGCGGCACCCAGGCACCCTGGCTAAGTTCCCATTCGAGCTGCCCCGGTCCCCACCCTGCGTAGCCAAGATAACAGCGAAAACGCTCGGAGCCTCGGCCTGCCAGAGCCTTCAACCCCGTCATCGCAGTCACGACACGGATTCCTGGCATGAGCTCGAGCTCGTCCTCATCCTTGTCGCTAAGCACGGGCTCGTCTCCATGGAGCACGAGAAGGTGGCTCGCAACTTCTACCGGCCCACCGAGATTAATCTCGAGACCCTTCGGGCCCCGGTAATCGATCTGCTGCTCCTGACAGAAGCTGGCGAGTGGAATGCCACTACCACGGTTGATCACGAGCCCGAAAGCGCCCTCCTCGGTGCTGCGCAGCAAGAGCACCACAGTCCGGTTGAAGTTCTCGTCTGAAAGATTCGGCATGGCGACAATCATCCCAGGGGCGATCTCTTCCAGCTTTGGCCCTTCGCGATCCTGACTCATCTGCAACGCTCCAGGAGACTCGGGTCATAGAATGCCGGCGGCTCGAAACCGAGCAACTCAAGCACCGTGGCGGCCACATTACTCAGCCCGGGGTGATCAAGATCGGCGCGTAGGCCAAGATCACGGCCGCTCGCATCGACCAGCAAGAACTCCACGGGATTGAGGGTATGCGAGGTGCGCGGTCGAGGCCGCCCGTCTGGCCCGTGCTTCGGCACCCCGCCTTTGTCCCGCTCGACCATGTCGTCTGAGTTGCCGTGATCGGCAGTGACGACAAGCACACCACGCTGCCGCTCGATCTCCGGTACGACACGGCCGAGGCACAGATCCACCGCCTGCACCGCCAGGATCGCAGCCTCAAGCTTGCCTGTGTGTCCGACCATATCGCCTGCCGCGAAGTTGACGCGCAAGAAACGAAAGCGGCGAGAGCGAAGCGCTTCGAGCAGTGCATCAGCTGTCTCGGCGGATTTCATCCACGGACGTTGATCGAAGGGCACTCGATCCGACGGAATCTCAAGATACTCCTCGTAACGAGGATCGAAGACGCCGGAGCGGTTACCGTTCCAGAAGTAAGTCACATGTCCGAACTTCTGCGTCTCGGCACAGGCGAACTGCATGAGCGCGTTACGCGCGAGGCACTCTCCCATCGTGCGATCGATGCTCGGCGGCGCCACGAGGTAGTTCCTGGGAATACCCAGGTCACCATCGTAGAGCATCATCCCGGCGAAGTAGACCTCCGGCTTCCTGCCCCGATCGAAAGCCGTGAAAGTATCCCCCTCCTCGAAGGCCCGAGAGATTTCTAACGCGCGATCACCGCGAAAGTTGAAGAATACAACGCCATCGCCATCACGAATCGGTCCCAGGGGCACACCTTCTTCGTCTCCGACGACAAAGGGCGGCAGGTACTGGTCGATCAGGCCAGGCTCTTCTTCCCGGTAGGTCTCGACAGCAGCTCGCGCGCTGGAGAAGACACGAGCTTGGCCGTGAACATGGGCGTTATAGCCCCGCTCGACGACAGCCCAGTCAGCCTCGTAGCGATCCATTGTCGTGACCATCCGCCCTCCACCGGAGGCGATGCGGTAGTTGCGATCTTGCTTGGCATCGATCGAAGTTAAGAGTTGCTCCAGCCGCTCGAGATAGATCAACGCCGAGGCCTCGGCAACATCTCGACCGTCGAGCAGCGGATGTACGAAAACGCGACGGATCCCCTCCTCGTCCGCGCGGCGAATCAAGGCCCAGAGCTGGCGTTCGTGCGAATGAACGTTGCCGTCGGAGAGCAAGCCAATCAGATGAAGTGCACCGTCACGCTCGAGTAGCCCGTCGATGAGACGGCGCCACACCCCTTCCCAGATCGTGCCTTTCTTGATGGCCTTCTCGACGAGCTTGGCTCCCTGATCGAAAACCCGACCTGCGCCCAGCGCATTGTGACCGACCTCCGAGTTGCCCATGTCCGCATCCGAGGGCAAGCCAACTGCGACGCCGTGGGCCCTGAGCTCAGTGCGCAATGCCCGCGCGCGCAGCTCATCAAGCACAGGGGTGCGCGCCTGGGCAACGGCATCGAAGTCGTCATGAGGACCAATCCCCACCCCATCCAAGATGACAAGGACAACGGGGCCCTCCGGCGCCGCAAGGCTCGCGTGAGCCGCGAGACGAAACTCGTTGTTCGACGAGCGAGACTCCATCGCTCCTCCCAGGGTAGCAGAGGCATAATTTGCCACCTCTCAACGCTAAGAGTAGCCTAGAGAGCTTGTAAAATCAGGGCCTGCGAGCGCCACCGGGGCGAGCGTGTGTGTCTGATACGCGGAGAACACGATGAAACGAACGACGACAGCCTTTGTGATCGCCACGCTCGCCTGCTTGGTCTGCCTGCCTGGCCTGAGCCTGGCGGATCAACCCAGTATCCTCGCGAAGGTCGGCGAGAAGAGCATCACGAAAGATGAGGTATACAACGCCGCCGCAGCCAAGCTCGCCGAGATCCGGCAGGCCGAGTATGAAGCGCTCAACAACGCCCTCAATGAGATGGTGGACCGCATGCTGCTCACTGCTGAGGCCGAGCGCCTCGGGCTGAGCCTCGACGAGTACTTCAAGAAACACATCGAAGAGAAAGTGACCGCACCGAGCGATGAGGAGGTCAACTCCTTCTACGAACGCTACAAAAGCCGCCTGCGCGGACAGACTCTCGAAGCCGCTCGGCCGCAGATCGTCGACCGTCTCAAGCAGGTCGCGGCTCAGGGGATTTACAAGAAAATCATGACCGATCTCAAGGCCAAGACCAAGGTCTCGTTGTTCCTCGAGCCGCCGCGTACGAAGGTCGGACTCGGTGACTTCCCCGTCTGGGGCTCCGAATCGGCCAAAGTGACCATCGTCGAGTTCTCAGACTATCAGTGCCCTTATTGCTCGCGCGCGGAAACTCAGGCCATCGCTCAAATCAAGGATAAGTACAAGGGAAAGGTTCGTATCGCCTTTCGCAACTACCCCCTGCCCTTCCACAACAACGCTCAGAAGGCCCACGAGGCGGCCGCGTGCGCGGGAGACCAGGGCAAGTTCTGGGAGATGCACGAGAAGCTTTTCGCGAATCAGAACGCCCTCGGCGTGGAGCAACTCAAGGCCTACGCCGTCGAACTCGCCCTGGACAGCGAAAAGTTCAATAGCTGTCTCGATTCGGGCAAGTTCGCTGACGCCATAGCAAAGGATGCCAAGGAGGGTGCCGCCCTGGGTGTGCAAGGCACGCCGGCGTTTTTCATCAATGGCCGCTTCCTTTCCGGTGCGCAACCCTTCAGCGCTTTCGCCGCCATCATTGACGAGGAACTCGCTCGCTCCGGTAGCTGATTTCACGCCAGTGCAGAGCATTTAAACGGGGCCTTCGGGCTCCGTTTATCTTGTCTAGTGACTTGACCGAGCGCAACAACCATCGCTCTCAATTGTTACTAGCAAAACATTTAGACAGATTGCCAACCCTCAGCTCAGCGTGTAGCCTTCGGCTGATCCTCCCGGTCCAACTCTCGAGTCGCGAGTCAACCTTGCAGCGAGTTCTCCCTCCTAGATCGCGGCTGAAGGGGTTGGACTGCCCTCCCTGGAGAGCCCTTGTTCATGCCGCTGAAGAACGCGCACAAATTCACCGTGCCCTATCTGCAAGTCCTCAACGAAAAGGGCCAGCTGGACACGAAGCTCGATCCCGAACTCGACGACGAGGCACTGCAACGCCTCTACCAAAGCATGCTCTACGCTCGCGAGGCCGATCAGCGCATGTTGCGCCTGCAACGCCAGGGCCGCATGGGCACCTTCAGTCCCTCGACAGGCCAGGAAGCCTCGGCCTGCGGCCCGCTGCTCGCGATGAGCGAGCGAGATTGGCTCGTCCCAGCTTTTCGCGAGCTCGGCGCGATGCTGATGCGGGGCGTGCCCCTGCATCGCATCCTGCTCTTCTGGGGAGGCTGGGAAGAAGGCAACGTATTTCCCGGCGTGCCGCGCACACTGCCCATTGCTGTCATTGTCGCCTCTCAGATCCCCCACGCCGCCGGCATCGCCTACTCCCTGCGCTATAAAGAGGAGCAGGATGCCGGCGTCGTGTGCTATTTCGGCGATGGCGCAACCTCCGAAGGCGACTTCCACGAAGGCCTGAACTTCGCTGCCGTATGGAAGGCCCCTGCGGTATTTATTTGCCAAAACAACCATTGGGCGATTTCGACACCGCAAGCCAAGCAAACAGGGTCAGAAACCTTCGCCCAAAAAGCGATTGCCTACGGAATTCCGGGCCTCCGGGTCGATGGCAACGATGCTCTCGCCATGTATAAAGCGACTCGTGAGGCCCTCGACCGCGCCTATGCCGGCGAGGGCCCGACCTTGATCGAAGCGCTGACCTATCGCGTTTCGATGCACACGACTGCGGACGACCCATCGAAGTACCGTAAACAGAGCGAGGTCGACGCCTGGCGTACACGAGACCCTCTCACCCGGCTGCGGACCCTCCTCGAGACACGAGGTCTCTGGAACGACGCGCGGCAAGAGACCATGCTCGCCGAGTTCAAGGACGAGATCGATACCGAGGTGCGTATCTACGAGCATGGCGTCGCCGCGCCGGTCGATGTCGCTTTTGATCATGTCTTCGAAACGGCCCCCGCCGAGCTCGAAGAACAGCGGCGCGCCTTCCTCGAGGCGCATGCGGGGGAAGCGACCGATGCCTAAGCTCACGATGGTCCAGGCGATCAATCGCGCACTGCACGAGGAAATGCATCGCGACCCCAACGTGCTCGTCATGGGTCAGGACGTCGGCGTCAATGACGGTGTCTTCCGCGTCACGGCGGGGCTCCACAAGGAGTTCGGCGAACGGCGGGTCATCGACACGCCATTAGCCGAGTCGGGCATCCTCGGATCGGCCGTCGGCATGGCTCTCTCTGGTCTGCGTCCGGTAGCGGAGATGCAGTTCTCGGGCTTTTCCTATCTCGCTATGGGCCATCTCGAGGGACACTGCTCGCGTTACCGCGCCCGCAGTCACGGCGCACTCAGCGTGCCTCTCGTGCTGCGCATGCCTTACGGCGGCGGCATCCGTGCCCTGGAGCATCACTCAGAGAGCAGAGAGGTTCTATTTGCCCATCTGCCCGGCATCAAGGTCGTCATCCCTTCCGGACCGCGCAACGCGCGGGCGCTGTTGACGGCGGCGATCCGTGACCCGGACACCGTCGTCTTCATGGAACCCAAACGCTCTTACCGCGCCTTCCGGGAGGAGATTCCGGAAACACCCGAGACGATGGAGATCGGCAAGGCCAAGGTGATCGAGGAAGGTTCGGATCTGACCGTCGTCACCTGGGGCGCCATGGTACGGCAAACCCTTGAAGCCGTGCATGAGCTTCGGGCTAAGCGGGCGACCCAGATCGAGGTCATCGACTTGCTAAGCATCTCGCCCATGGATACCCAAACCCTTGCCCGCTCGGTCAAGAAAACTGGGCGCTGCGTCGTCGTACAGGAGGCACCGCGCTCGTTCGGCACGGCGGCGGAGATCATTGCACGCATCAACGAAACGGCGCTGATGTACCTAGAGGCGCCTGTCGCCCGCGTCGCTTCCCACGACGTCATCACGCCCTACTTCGGGCGTGAAGAGCTTTACTTCCCTGGCGTTGCCGAAATTCGCCGGGGCATCGAGCAGACTCTCGACTACTGATTCACCTCGTTTGGCAAGCAGGAGGCCACCGTGTTCGTATTCAAGCTTCCCGACCTGGGAGAAGGCATCCACGAGGGAGAGATTCTCAAGTGGTACGCCGCGATCGGCGAGACGATCGGTGAGGACGACCCGCTCGTTGACATCGAAACGGACAAGGCGGCCGTAACTATCCCATCCCCAAGGGGTGGCAAGATTGTTTCGCTCGGTGGCGATATCGGAGACACGATCGAGGTCGGCAAGACTCTCGTAACCATCGACGACGGCAACGCTGCCTCCTCGGGGGGCGAACAGGAAAAGGATCATTCCGCTCGCACGAGCGAAGCCGAGCCAGCACCCGCGAGCGCTACCCCCGCGCTTCCTCCGCAGCCCGCCCCGACCCCTCCTTCGGGCTCGCCCGTTCGCGTTGGCCCGGTCCCCGCAGCGCCCGCAACGCGCCGCAAAGCCCGTGAGATGAACATCGACCTTCATCTGGTGCCCGGCAGTGGCCCCGGGGGACGGGTCAGCGTGGAGGATCTTTTCCGCTACGCCAAGGGGGACGCTCCAGCACCCGCGATCGAGGCAGGCGGCCACCACACGGCCGCCACGACGATTGGTGGAGCAACGAGCATCCCCTTCTTCGAGCTCGAACCCCTACCCGATTTCCGGCGCTACGGGGAGATCGAGACCCAGCCTGTGCGCTCGATCCGTCGAAAGGTCGCGCGCAAGATGACCAGCGCGATGATTCTCGTACCCCATGTGGCGCTGATGGAAGAGATTGACGTCAGTGAGCTCGAGGCCTTCCGCCGCCGCGAACGCACACGCCGGGAGGGTCAACCTGGGGGACGACTCTCATTGCTCTCCTTCGTGGTTAAGGCTACAACACAGTGTCTGCTGGATTTTCCTGCCTTCAACGCGAGCCTCGACCACTTCAAATGCGAGATCATCTACAAGAAGTACACCAACATCGGCTTTGCGGCGGATACGCCTCGAGGTCTGATGGTTCCCGTCATCAAGGGCAGCGACGGCCTGAGCATCCTAGAGATCTCTGCTGAGATCGAACGACTGGCGAAGCTGGCCCGGGAAAAGCGGATCACAGTCGAAGAGCTCTCCGGCGGCACCTTCACGATCACCAATGTCGGACCAATCGGAGGGCAGAACCTGATCCCGACGATCAACCATCCGGAGGTCGCCATCCTCGGAATGGGGCGCGCGGAAAAGCGAGCCATCGTCCGGAACGACGAGATCGTGATCCGCACGATGCTTCCGATCACGCTGACCTTCGACCACCGCGTGGCGGACGGTGCCGACGCTGCCCGTTTTGTCCAGAAGCTCAAGACCTTGCTCAGCGAGCCACTGAACTGGCTGCTCGAGCTGTGATTCCGAGAAACCAAGGCGGTTCGCCAGCGCCGAAGTGCGCGAGCGAGGCGGCCACCGTGAAAGCCGAGACGGAGTGATCCCGCCGAAGACGATCGACTGAGGAGATGCCCATGGTTATGGGAAGCTTGCGTCAACAGAGCGATGTCGTCGTTGTCGGCGGCGGCCCCGGAGGCTACGTAGCGGCGATTCGCGCTGCAGATCTCGGACTCGATGTTTGCCTCGTCGAGGAGCGAAAGCAACTCGGTGGAGTCTGCCTGATCGAGGGTTGCATTCCTTCGAAGACCTTGATTCATGCCGTTGAAGTTCTCGACGCAGCGCGCGGCGCGGCACGCTTTGGCGTGAGCATTGGGGAGGTAAGCATCGACCTCGAAACCTTGCGCGCTCATCGCTTCCAGGTCACCGAAGACCTGTGTACTGGCATCGATCAGCTTCTCGCCAAGCGCGGTGTCGAGGTGCTCCGCGCTCGCGCTCGCTTCGAGAGCCCTCGTGCCCTTGCGCTCGAAGGGTCAGCAGTCTCGGCCATCGACTTCAAACACTGCATCCTCGCAACAGGATCGAGGGTCAGCGAGCTGCCTTTTATGAAGGGGCTCGACCTGTGGACCTCCACCGAGGCGCTCGCCCTTCCGGAGATCCCGGAGTCGCTGTTGGTCGTCGGAGGCGGCGTCATCGGCCTCGAGCTCGGAACGGTTTACGCCGGCCTCGGCTCTTCGGTCAGCATCATCGAGATGCTGCCTTCCCTTCTTCCGGGAGCGGACAAGGATCTCGTTCGCGTACTCGAAAAAGCCTCCAAAGCAAAGCTCAAAGCCATCATGACAAGGGCCAAGATCCACACCGTCGAGAAGATCGGCAAGCGCTACGTCGTATCCATTGAGCGCAAAGGTGAGACGAGCAACCACACCTTCGACCGCATCCTCGTCGCCGCCGGGCGACGACCGAATACCGACAACATCGCCATCGAAAATAGCGGTATCAAACTCAACGAAGGAGGACTGATTCCCGTTGGTGAGGACTGCCGCAGCTCGCAACCCCATATCTTCGCCATCGGCGATATCACTCCCGGACCGGCGCTTGCTCACAAGGCCAGCCGCCAGGGCAAAGTTGCCGCCGAACTCATCGCAGCAAAGCCATCGGCCTTTGACAACCGGGCAATCCCCTCCGTCGTCTACACGGACCCGGAGATTGCATGGGTGGGGCTGACTCAGGACGAGGCCAAGGCACGCGGCCGCAAGGTCACCGTGGGGCGTTTTCCGCT
Organism: uncultured Acidobacteriota bacterium; assembly: GCA_964432135.1. Classification (GTDB taxonomy): domain Bacteria; phylum Acidobacteriota; class Polarisedimenticolia; order J045; family J045; genus JANTFM01. The sequence goes on along the minus strand of CAYSMT010000008.1, from coordinate 8,328 downwards.
CAGCGCACTCGGTCGAGCACGTACGATCGGCCGGAGTGAAGGCTACGCGAAGGTGATCTCCGATCCAAACACAGATCTCCTCCTCGGTGTCGGGATCGTCGCACCCCACGCGTCGGAGCTCATCGCCGAGGCATGCCTGGCCATCGAAATGGGCGCTACCTTGGAGGATCTTGCCACGACCATTCATCCTCACCCGACGCTATCGGAGACCCTCGCGGAGGCCGCGGAGGTCGCCGCGGGGGATGCCGTTCACCTTCTTCCTCCCAAGAAGCGTTCCTGATCGAGCTTCCGTGCCCGAACCCGCCAAGTCACCCACCATCGGCTGCTACCTCGCGGACGAGGATCTGCTTGACCTCGTCAAGCGTGAACGGCGCGCCTGCGTGCGGCTGACACGACCCGAGTCCATGGCACTTGTCCTGGGCCGCAGCAGCAAGGCTGAGCTTGAAATCGACTTCAACGAGCTTGCTTACGCACCGATCGTGTTACTTCGCCGCCGAGGGGGCGGATGTACTGTCCTGCTTGATCCAGGCAACCTCGTCGTCTCGATCGCGTTACCCATACGAGGCTTCGGGGCGATCGACACTTGGTTTCACATCATCTCAGCATGGCTCATCAAAGAGCTCGCCACCGCCGGTATCGCTGGCGTCACCCGAGAGGGCGTGTCCGACCTCGTGCTCTTTGAGCGAAAAATCGGAGGATCGTGCATCTTTCGTGGACGCGACCTGCTCTACTACGCGACGACCTTGCTTATCGAGGCAGACCTCGGTGCAATCGGACGTTACCTGACCCACCCACCGCGTGAACCCGGCTATCGCGCCGGACGACCCCACGAAGAGTTTCTCGGGCGCCTCGCCGATCTCGTCCCGGGAACGACGACCCCAGCGCTCCAGCAACGGCTCGTTCCTCGCCTTTCCGCCGAGAATCTGCTCGCATTCGCGAGAACAACCGATACCAAGCACTACCAAAACAAGCGGTAGCCGCCGATCCGGCTCAGACGCGGTGGCGTGACAACCCGGTCACCATACCTTATAATTAAATTACCTAATCTAGTTAGTCGTAACTCATTTCCCGGACCAGGAGGGCTCCCATGAGCGCGATCAAACACATTCTCGAACATAAAGGAGACACAGTACACACGATCGGACCGGACGCCACGGTGCTCGAGGCCGTGGAAAAAATGGCCGGCAACAGCGTGGGCTCGTTGCTCGTGATGGAGGGTCCCCGGATCTGCGGCATCATCACCGAACGAGACTACTTGCGGCACATCGTGCTCAAGGGACGTACCTCCCGGGATACACCCGTCCGGAAGATCATGACGGGTGACGACAAGCTCGTCTTCGTCTCACCGAACACCGCTGTCGAGATCGCCATGGCGATCATGACGGAAAAGCGCATCCGCCACCTCCCCGTCTTCGAGGATGGCGTACTCGTTGGACTGATCTCAGTGGGTGACCTCGTCAAACAAGTTTCGAGAGATCAAAACGCGGAGATCCACTATCTGCGTGAGTATATTGCGGGCTCATACCCCGCCTGATCACGATGAGCCACCTGCCATCAGCTTGACCGCAAGAAACGCAGACAAGCACCGCCGGCACGGAAGCACACGCCCGGAGAACAAACCCCTGGCCCCGAAAGATCCACTGAGAAGACGATGGCAAGGTGCCACGAGATCTCTCTCGCGGGGAACGCGATGGCACTCGACCATCCACGTCTCGAGTAGACTCAGCATCGTCCACGGAGCCAATCCTTGCACAGGATGAAGCGAGATAGTGCCGAACCATCGATTAGAGGCGATCTACTTGCTCCGCGCCGACCCCGGGGAAGAGGCAGCGCGGGCTGACACGCTGCGCCTTGAGCAGAGCATCGAGCTGCCACGCGCCGCCATCCGCCCCGAGATCGAAAGCGATGGGTTGCTGCCATCCATCCACGCGATCGAACGACTGTCGGAGGAACGAATCCGGGTTTCTCTCGGCTTTCCTCTGGACCTTATTGGCGATTGCCCGGCTCAGTTCCTCAACCTCCTCTTCGGCAACTCCTCGTTACTCGAGGATGTCGTGCTCGAGACCATCCGCCTTCCCGATGCGCTCGACGAGCTCTTTCCTGGGCCACGTTTTGGCATCGCGGGCTGGCGCGCTCTGACTAACAGATCCCGCGGAGCGCTTGCCGCCACCGCACTCAAGACGGTCGGCTTGGGACCGGAAGAATGCGCCGCGCTGTGTGCCACTTTCGCCCGAGCGGGCCTTGACCTGATCAAGGACGATCACGGGCTGGCAAATCAGGCGTGCTGCCCCTTTGCACCGCGGCTGCGCGCTTGTCTTAGCGCCGTCTCAGCCGTCGCCGACGAGACGGGTCATGAGGCGCTCTACGTACCGAACCTGATCGGCACGCCAGAGAGCATCGCGCACCAGCTCGAGTTGTGTCACGAGCTTGGCGTACGCGCGGTGATGACGACTCCCTTCCTGTGCGGGCTACCCTTCTTTCACGAACTCGTCGCTCGAGCCGAGATGCCCGTCATGGCGCATCCCGCGCTCGGCGGGCTGCGCGTCGCCCCGCGCACGCTGCTCGGTACGCTGCTGCGGATCTTCGGCGCCGATGCTGTCATCTTCCCCCATCACGGCGGGCGCTTCGCCTTTTCGATCGAAGCATGTCACGAGATCGGAGAGCAACTACGACATTGCAACACGACACGACGCCCCGCACTACCGGTTCCCGCGGGCGGCATGGACGCCACACGAGTGGGGGAACTCGTCGCCTTCTACGGCTCTGACGTCATGCTGCTCATCGGCGGAAGCCTCTACCTCGCGGGCGATGATCTGCTTGAGAAAAGCCGCGCTTTCGTTCGTGAGGCCCATGGAGAGAACTCATGAGTCAGACGTCACCTCCGAGGAAGGGGCGTGCGGACCACCGCTCTAGCTCTCGAGCCCGCCACCGCCGGATGCGCTCTGACCCTGGATCAGGAGCAGGGCTGCGCTGGGAAGGTCTCGACCGTCTCGTTTACAAGCAGGATGGTCGCACCTTCAAGGAGGTCACACGCCAACTCCTATTCGATGCTCCCCACGAGCTAACAGTACAACTGCGCTACTTCGAGATCGCGGCCGGAGGATACACATCCCTCGAAAAGCACGCGCACGCCCATGCGGTTCTGGTGCTCTGCGGCCATGGCAGGGCGCTGGTCAGCTCGATGGTGCACACCATCGCGCCCTTCGACTTGATCGAGATCCCTCCCTGGAGCTGGCACCAATTCCGAGCCGATCCAGATGCAATCCTCGGTTTCCTCTGCCTCGTGCCCTCCGAGCGCGACCGCCCCGTCTACCCCACCCAGGACGAACTGGAGGCCATGAGAAATAACGCGTTAGTACGTAGTTTTATAAGGTTTTAAGCTATGGGGCTCGCCGCCTTCCGCCGCAGAAGCCGCGACGAATTAAGAGAGCTGTTTCCGTCATAAGACCTCATTGGCCTTCCCTAGGCGAGCCTGTATTATCATCTTGTCAGCCGAAAGACTGAGTCCCTTTCCCGCTCATCCACTGGACCCCTCCCCAGTCGGTAGGAGAAACGAAGATGTCCACGCTCAAGGAAACATTATTTGAGAAAATCGAAGCTCACCGACCGCGCACGGTTCGCCTGCTCAAAGAGCATGGCGACAAAAAGCTGTGCGATGTAACCATCGCCCAAGCCATCGGGGGCGCCCGCGGCGTGAAGTGTCTCGTAACCGATATCTCCTACCTCGATCCTTTCGAGGGCATCCGCTTCCGCGGAAAGACGATTCCCGAGACCTTCGCTGCGCTGCCCAAGGTTCCTGGTTCGGACTACCCCTACGTCGAGGGGTTCTGGTACTTTCTGTTGACCGGTGACGTTCCGACGATGGAGCAGACCCTCGCGGTCGTGGAGGAGTTCAAGGCTCGTGCCACTCCCCCGCGCTATGTGATCGATCTGCTGCGTTCGATGCCGCGAGACACGCATCCGATGACGATGTTCTCGGCCGCGATTCTCGCGATGCAACGCGAGTCGGTTTTCGTGCCGCACTACAACGAGGGCATGAGCAAGTTCGACTACTGGGATCCGACTTATGAGGATGCGACGAACCTGCTGTCCAAGCTTCCCGCTATCGCTGCTTATATCTACCGTATGAAGTTCAAGAGCGACGTGCCCATCCCCGCCAGTCCGGAGCTCGATATGGGAGGCAACTTCGCGCACATGATGGGGATCCCATCACCCTACGACGACGTCGCCCGCATGTACTTCATTCTCCATTCCGACCACGAGTCGGGCAACGTTTCCGCACACACGACCCATCTCGTAGCCTCGGCCCTTTCGGATGTGTACTACGCCCTTTCTGCAGGTATCAACGGTCTCGCCGGACCGCTCCATGGCCTCGCCAACCAAGAGGTTCTGCGCTGGACCCAGGCCTTTATGGACAAGCTTGACGGCGCGGAGCCAACGAAAGAAGTCATCGAAAAGGCGCTCTGGGACACGCTGAACTCGGGCCAGGTCATTCCTGGCTACGGCCACGCCGTGCTGCGCAAGACGGACCCGCGTTACACCTCCCAACGGGAGTTCTGTCTCAAGCACCTGCCGGACTATCCGCTCTTCAAGGTCGTCTCGATGATTTACGAGGTCGCTCCTGGCGTCCTGCAGGAGCACGGCAAGGCCAAGAATCCCTGGCCGAATGTCGACGCGCAGTCCGGTGTGATCCAGTGGTATTACGGCCTGAAGGAATACGACTTCTACACCGTGCTCTTTGGTATCGGCCGCGCGATCGGTGTGCTGGCCAACGTCATCTGGGACCGGGCTCTCGGCTACCCGATCGAGCGCCCCAAGTCGTTGACGACGGATATGCTCGAGGAAGCTGCGGGCATCAAGTAGCCGTCCACACCTGAAGAACAGACAAGGGGCGACCATCTGGTCGCCCCTTGTCATCTTTGGCACGCACGCGGGTGCAAAGGCATATGAACATTCCCTGCCTGCGGCGCTGTCCATCCCGTGACCCGGCCCGCCCTCCAGCAGAAAGGTGATCAAAAAAGTGGCACCTTTGGGGCAGTTTTTAACACAGTGGTCGCCAGCCTATAAGATGGAGGAGGACACCGTTGTTGGAGGTGACCCACGCCAGGAGATTCGATGTCTTCGATGTCTTTGAAAACACTCGACTCGCTGCTGTGCTCGTTGCTCCTCATGGGTGGCCTGTCCAGCGCCGTGTTCTGCTCTCCAGGGGACAGCACTCTTCCTGCGAAGAGCTTCAAAGAGCTGCTGCTCGACACACCGGATCCGGCTCGACTACGCGCGACACACGGAGTCCTGTGCTCCCAGGTCCACACAACGGGCACACCGGGTGAGCGACGCACCCTCGAAACCCTGGAGTCTCTACTCACTGAAGCCGGGCTCGAGGTCGTGCGAGAGGATGTCTACCCTTACCTCGCCTTCCAGGGCGAGGCGCAGGTCGAAGTGCTCGCGGCCGGGAAGCGCCTTCCACTGCGCCTCAAAGAACGGAGCCTCCCGGAGGATCCTTACAGCGGCGACCCACAAACGCTCCCTGGCTGGAACGCATACTCCGGCACGGGGGAAGTCCGTGCTAAGGTCGTCTATGCGAACTATGCGCGTCGCGAGGACTTTGCGTTCCTTGAAAAAAAAGGCATCGCCGTCCAGGGCAAGATTGTCATCGCACGCTATGGACGGATCTTTCGTGGCAAGAAGGTGCTCTTTGCCGAACGCGCTGGCGCTGTCGGGCTTCTGCTCTACACCGACCCGGACGACGACGGCTACCGCCGCGGCATTCCCTATCCAGAAGGCGGATGGGCCAACGAAGATTACATCCAACGCGGCTCTTTGCTCGCACTCAGCTACCCAGGGGATCCTCTGACGCCAGGTACCCCGGCCACTAAGAGCGCCTCGCGCCTCACGCCGGAGAAGATTGCCCTTCCCTACATTCCGGTCCAACCGCTTGGCTGGGGAGCCGCGAGAGAAATCCTCTCCCGCATGCGCGGTTCCGGCGTACCACCTTCCTGGCAGGGAGGACTGCCCTTCGCCTATCGCTTCGAAGGCGGCGACGCTCTTGCCGTGCGACTGATGGTGCGTCAACAACGACGTATCGCGCGCGCTACCAATCTACTCGGTATCTTGCGTGGCGGGGGCCATCCCGACCAGCTCGTCATCGTCGGCTGTCATTTCGACGCCTGGACATTCGGTGCAGGCGATCCAAATGCAGGCACGATCATCTTGCTCGAGATGGCGCGTTCCTTCGGAGAGGCAGCACGTGCCGGTCTACGTCCAGATCGGACGATCATCTTCGCAAACTGGACTGGGGAAGAGTTTGGCATGCTCGGATCGACCGAGTACTGCGAAGCCCACCGAGACCTGCTCGATAAGCGGACCGTCGCCTATATCAATCTCGACATGGCCGCGATGGGATCCGAATTCGGGGCGAGCGCGCAGCCGCTGCTCTCGACGATCCTCCGCCGCGCCGCCAGCGAGGTGCCCCAAACAGGGCGCCATGGCAGGCTCTCGGTTCTCGAGGCCTGGAAGACCCGCGTGGGGCACCCCGTCGTGATCGCAGAGCCCGGCGGAGGCTCAGATCACCTCGCCTTCATGGCCCACCTCGGCATTCCTGTCGCCTCTTTCGGCGGCGGTGGCAGCCCTGGCGTAAGCTATCACTCGAACTACGAGACCCTCTCGTGGTACCACAAAGTCGTTGGATCGGACTATGAGTCGGCCCGCATGCTGACCCGCATCGGCAACATGCTGGTGATGCACTTGGCCAACGACCCAATCGTCCCACTCGACCCGACGCGATACGCACCGGCATTGAGGCGCCACATTGACGCCTACCTCGCGAGAAGAGTCGGAAGCGACTCGGCCGACGATATCACTCGTAGCCGCGAGCTTTTCGCGCCGCTTTATGCGCGCATCGATGCCCTCGAGAAGGCCGCACAACGCCTCAGCACAATACTTCCTCAACTCGCAGAGAGTCCAGCAACGACAGATCAGGCCAATCGCACGCTAATCTCGCTCGAACGAAGCTGGCTCTCGGATACCGGGCTTCCTGGACGCCCATGGTACCGTAGCCTCTACAGCGCCACGGATCCGAGCACCGGCTATGGCGCTCTGCCTCTACCGCTGCTCGTGCGCGACGGCATGCCAGTGAAGGGTGATGCTCTTCGTGAGGCTATTGCGCGCTACGGCGTGATCGTTTACCACCTCGAAACGGCGCTCTCCTCCTTGAGTCAGGCGCACATTCCACCGCTCAACTGACGCGGTCCAGCGGGCTCTCCTCCTCCGCCTTTTCGACGAGAAGATCCTTGACGAGACCCGCGTAGCCCTTCTCGATCGTGAAACCAAAGCGATAGAAATAACTCGGGCGAAAGAAACCGGTCGTCACCGCATGGATACCTCCCGCCCTCAAACGTGAAAAAAGCTCGTTCATCAACCCATCGGAAATGCCCAGCTTCCGCACGCGCTCGACAACGACGATCTTCTCGAGATGTGCGCGCTGCTCACTGGCATCCAACTCGTAGAATAGCCCTCCGATCAAATCCCCACGATGATTGACCGCCACGAGGTACTCGTGCTCCGGGCGGAAAGTAACCTCAAGCTTTGCGGAGAGAAAAAGCTTGTGCAAACGCCCGACTTCCTTTGGATTGACCGGATGCCGAACGCGAAAGGGCTTCCCCTCGTGGTCAAGAAGCACAACGAGCACGTCAGCCTGCCGGCTGCCACTCGCTTCGGTGTAGAACAGCTCGGCTCGGTCGCTCGGACGTAGGTGCGGATAGGTCAGGCGCGTGAGGAAGTACTCTTCCTCCGATTCCTCGTCGACATGCTGGCGCAGCGCGGAAATGAGCTCGATCTGCTCGTCGCTCTCCACGCTCCTTGAACGCAAATCAACCATCACCTCGTCAAGACCCCGGCGCAAAGCGTCGCTGGCCGAAGCGAAAACCGTCTCGCGAAAGAAGCGAACCCGAGCCTCGGGGAACTCCTTGAGCAGGCTCGAGAGGTTGTAGGTCTCGTAGAGATCGCGCAGCATACGAGCCCGCGCCTGTGGCGTTGCGTCACCCGCCAAACCTGCCCAGCGATGGTAGCGCTCAACAGCGAAATAGAGCCGCTTTGGAACGAAGCCCAGTCGATGTACACGCTCGCAATACGCTTCAAGCGCCTCTGCGAGTTCGGGCGAAAGGTCCTCTGCAGACTCAATCAACGCGAGACCCTCTTCGAGACCGACGACCTCGAGCAACGCCGAGAAGACGAGTTCCGGGTGTGCAACTCCCACCAGGCAGGGATTGTCCGCCACCATCGCAGAAACAAAGTCCCGCCAGATCGTTGAGAGAAACTCGCCGAGACTCT